>CAYMCT010000199.1:0-3328 GCA_964389075.1 uncultured Lachnospiraceae bacterium | reverse complement strand
AGTATCAGGGACGTTGACATACTATTCAACTGTAGACACTCTTACAAAAGATGAAAGTTCAACAGTAGGCGATATTGTAGATTCAAAGGTTGTAGAAATAACAGCTACAAATATTGGTGCTTTTGAGGGTACAGATGAATCAGTTGCAACTGCATTCACAGCTGCTTTAGATGCTGTATCAGGTACAGTAAGCGTAACAGTAACATCAGACGGAACTTCACACTCATTTGCGACTGATACTGTATTAACAAATGCAACAATTACTCTCGGTATTATTGTAAATGATTTGTGTGATGCAGAAGCAACAGCTGTGGTAACAGTTCAGTAATAAGGAGGTAATTTATTATGAAAAAGATTTATAACGAACCTACAATGAATATCTCCTTGTTCATGCAGGAAGATATTGTAACAGAGAGTGCTATTCCTGAAGTGGTAACAGCAGAGTCACAGGCTATGACAGCCTTAAATGATGCTGGTGTTATGGCAGAGAATACAATTAAACTCACATTCTAAAAAAAAACCTCGGTTCACCGGCAAGCCGAGGTTATTTTTTTGCCTTATATTCCGATGGTGAAATTCCCTCACGTTCCTTAAAGAACCGTGAAAAATGCTGAAAGGATTTAAAACAGCACGAGTTAAGCACCCAGGGAATTGAATAGCCGGTATCAAGAAGCCTTTTCGCTTTTATAAATCTCATATCATACAAATCGGCAATAGGTGTTTTTCCGTAAAGCTGCTTGTATTTCCTCTGAAACGTACTTATACTCATATTCACACTGTCTGCCATATATTTAATATTCCACGGGAATGCAAGGCTGTTCATAATTGTATTTCGCAAAGTCTGGAGGTCATCACCGCTTTTTACATTATAATCTTTTTTGTAATTATTTATTTCATCGTGTATAAAAAGCAGTATAAGCTCAAGGTATAAATTTTGTTCACGTTCAGAAAACGGAGATTGTGTAACCTGACGCTTCTGCATTTCATAAAGCAGACGTTCAAAATCGCTTGTGTTATGTATTTTTATCGGTGTACGGTAGGGGATGCCAAGCTTGTCCATAGCTTCATTATCAGCCGTAAACAACCAACAGGTATGTATAAATGACGTTATATTATCATAATTAAAATACATTCTTGTGTCAGGTGGCACAAGATATACGCTGCCTTTTTCTGCAATTATATCTTTGCCCGAATTGTCAAGGACATGGACATTTTCCTTAAAATAATCCATATACCACCCGTACCATCCATCGGGATATTCAGCATCAATTTCAATTTCTCTTTTTGAATAGAAATAAGCAAGTTTTTTGATATTCATAACACCACTCCAAGCCTTTATTTATTTTTATAATAACATATATTTTTACTTGTTGCAATAGCTTGATTAAAAATGTCATAAAATTAATTTAAAATTTTAAAATAATCTAAGCATATTGAAAAAACTAACGTATATTTGTATAATAAAATTAACAATAAATGTAAAAGAAACGGAGGAGATTTAATGAAATTCAAAAGATTGGTTGCAGCGGCAATTTCTGCGGCAATGGTAATAGGTACTGTTGTGATTCCGCAGGTGTCTGCATCGGCTGCAACTAAAATGTATGAGGCTCAGACTGATACACGTGATGAGATTTTCCAGTATCATTTTGCAGGCGGAACCGACGCTTATATGAGCGGAGCGAGCGAAACCGGCAGAGCATATGATGCATATTTATGGGTACCGCCAAGTGTTGAGGTAGGAAACCTCAAAGGTCTTGTTGCGGTAAAGGCTAACCTTATCGAGGTACCGTTTGTTGAGTCGGTAAAGCTCAGAACTGCATTGGAAAAAGAGGGCTTCGGTATATTGTGGCTTGTGTTTGCAAAAGATTCATATGGCTTTAACAATACAATGAACGGCTTTTATACACGTACCGACTACGCAGGAAATGCAACAACATATACATCGGATAATTTCACAGATGACGGTAAGGATGCGTCAGATATTATGAACGATATTCTATCGGGTATAGCAAGTGTATCAGGCTACAGTGAGATTAAAGATAAAACACCTCTTATAACAATCGGACACAGTGCCTCATCGCCGTTCGGTTACAGAAGCGGCAACTGGAATCCTGACAGAATTATAGCACAAGTGCATATGAAAAACGGTAAGAGTGGAAATTCATACATGGTTCCGGGTATCCCGTCATTGCAGTATGCGGCACAGTATACAGAGCATGACAAAAATACAGGTCGTGACCGTTCTGTTGTTGATGCACGCTGGCACATCTCAAACCAGAGAAATGCAAATACAAATATGCTTGTATCACATATAATCGAGTGGGGCTCAGGTCATTACGACTGGTCAGACAATGCTACCGATATGATGATTAAGTATATTGAGAAAGCTATTGATTATCGTTTGCCGTCAGATTATAACGAAACCGGCAAGCTCAACGACCTTACAAACAAAGGTTATCTTATGAAGCCGTTTGAAAAGGACGAAAATAATACTGAACGTGCGGCAGGCTATTACCAATCACAGGGTGGCTGGCTGTCATCGGGACAGTCTAACAGCACTGCAAGCTCAGCAGATAAAAAAGCATCATTCTGGTATTTTGACGAGGAGTTTGCAAAGGAAGTAAACAGCTTTACCAATTATGCAATTCCACCGTCACCGGATACCAATACAACAGGTATATCGGGTGCAACCTACAGCAGTATTGAGCCGTATATGCTTATGAAGGACCCGTCAAAGTCAACATATGCATACACACCGGCTGTTGCACAGAAGCTTATATCTCCTATGATTCCGTTTAATGCGGATATGTCACGCTACGGCAGTAACAGATTTGTCAACTATACAAGGCTGTCTAATCCGTCGGGTGATGCAAGTAACTCTGCACACTTAAAGGGTTACGATACGGTAACGGTTGATACATATTATATGACAAATATTCCGTCAGTAACATCAAATGATGACACGACGCTTGCTTATGACGGTTCAGGAGAAAAGGCAAATGTGCCTGCAAATACAAAAGCAGAGCTTGTGCCGCTTATGGCTCCTTATGAGATAGTAGAATCAGAGCTTGTTGATATGAGTGGATTGACGGTTGACGAAACCAACAGCGAGGCGGAAAATGTTGCATCGGTAACACGTACAACACTTCGTTTCCATAACAATCGTGTATATTACCGTGCAGGTAATAAATATGAAAATGAATATGCTACTCAGCTTGACAGCTTTGGAATGATTTTATCTCCGGAAATAACAGAAAACGGAGAAGTAACATCAGCGTTCAAGATAACGTCAGTAGAAATGAATGTACCGTATGTTTCGGGCAGAACA
>CAYMCT010000198.1:0-3349 GCA_964389075.1 uncultured Lachnospiraceae bacterium | reverse complement strand
AATAATTCGGAAATATGAGTTTTTTTGATGAAAATTCATGAAAAGACTTGATTTTTTTTCGATTTTGTAATATTATATTTATGTACTTGTTTATGTTAGGAGGCGCATTATGGAATTTAATGAAACAATGAAAATTAATCTCGAGTTTGACAAGTCGAAAGAGGTAAAGGAAATAGTATCGCAGGTGTACGAGGCACTGAAGATAAAGGGCTATGATCCTATAAGCCAGATAGTTGGTTATATTCTTTCTGACGATCCTACATATATAACAAGCTATAACGGAGCAAGAGGTCTTATTGCGAAGCTTGAACGTGATGAATTACTCGAGGAATTTGTCAAAACATACGTTACAAGTCTGTAATTTATATTGACAAGAATAATGGGGCGGTCGTTGTACCGCCCTTAAATTATATGCAAAGGAGATTATATTGAACAAGTTTATTTATTCTGATGATAATAAATTGTATCATACCTGGAATTATCATCTGCGTCATAAATTCGGGTGCAAGGTTATGAAAATCGCACTGAATGCCGGTTTCACCTGCCCGAATATAGACGGGAGCAAGGGCTACGGCGGCTGTACATACTGTTCGGCAAGCGGCAGCGGCGATTTTGCAGGAGATGTTAATGAAAGTATAATACGTCAGTTTGAAGAGATAAAAAAGAAAATGCATCTGAAATGGAAGTCGGGGAAATATATGCCATACTTTCAGGCACATACCAACACATATGCACCCGTAGATGTACTGAAAAGCAGATTTGAATCTGTACTTCGTCAGCCGGGGGTAGTGGGACTGAGCATAGCCACACGTGCAGACTGTCTTGGTGAAGATGTTCTGGAATACCTCTCAGAGCTTAATGAACGGACATATCTTATTGTCGAGCTTGGCTTGCAGTCGGTTTTCGATAAAACGGGCGAGAGAATAAACCGGTGTCATAATTATGAGGAATTTCTGTCAGGATACAACGCCCTGAAATCAAGAGGGATTAATATTTGTGTCCATCTCATAGACGGACTGCCCGGCGAAACTGCTGAGATGATGGTCGAATCGGCAAAAACGGTAGGTGAGCTTAAACCGCATTGCGTAAAGCTGCATCTCCTGCATATTCTTGAGAACACAGTGATGGCAAAGGAGCTTTCGGAAGGAATGTTTGAGCTTCTTGAAATGGACGAATATGTTGATATAATAGTCCGTCAGCTTGAGGTATTACCGCCTGAGGTGGTTATTCAACGGCTTACCGGTGACGGGGCAAGGGAGAGTCTTATAGGACCGCTTTGGAGCCTTAAAAAGTTTGAGGTGCTTAATGCCATTGATAAGGAAATGGCAAGGCGGAATACGTGGCAGGGACGTTTATTGACAAATATGCTAAAATAATGTATAATTAGCGATAGATAACGGAAAGGGGACGTATATATGTCTGAGATACAATGCGTGAACTGTTCATATAACAGACAGGTTATAGAAAGATTAAGAACAGAGGTTCCTGATGAGGATACAATAACACGGCTTGCAGATACATTTAAAATTTTTGGCGACAATACAAGAATAAGAATACTCTGGGTTCTCTTTACAGAGGAGCTTTCAGTATCGGATATATCTGATAAGCTTGAGATGAGTCAGTCGGCGATAAGTCATCAGCTAAGAACCTTGAAGCAGGCACGTCTTATAAAGTCACGCAGGGACGGTAAAAATACATTTTATTCGCTTGATGACGACCATGTGAAAAGAATAATAGAACAGGTAATGATTCATATTGGAGAACAGTAACGTGAGATATAAAACGATTATCTTTGACCTTGACGGAACATTGTTAAATACACTTGATGATTTGGCAGACAGCGTTAATTTTGCACTGAGAAAGTGCAGTATGCCTGAGCGGACGGTTGATGAGGTGCGCAGATTTATAGGTAACGGTGTGCGTGTACTTATGAGGCGAAGTGTTCCGACCGGAACGTGTGAAGAAGATTATATAAAGGCATATAATGCGTTTACCGCACACTATGCTGGAAATTCACGCAATAAAACAGCACCTTATAACGGTGTAACGGATATGCTGAAAAAATTAAAGCTGTGTGGGTACAAGCTTGCAATAGTATCTAATAAAATAGATTTTGCTGTAAAAGACTTGCGTGACGAGTTTTTTAGTGACGTAATAGATGTGGCGATAGGGGACAGTGAAGATACGGCAAACAAGCCTGCACCGGATATGGTTTATAAAGCTGTAAAAGAGCTCGGAGCAGAAACGGACTCCTGCGTATACATAGGTGACACCGACGTTGACCTTGAAACAGCAAAAAATTCAGGTATGGACTGTATAACTGTAAGCTGGGGATTCCGTTCAAGAGCGGAGCTTGAGGGCTATGGAGCGGAAATGATTATTGATGCTCCTGATGAAATATTTGAATTAGTATAACTAAAAAATACTGAGCAAAGGCTCAGTATTTTTTAGTTATAATCATAATATTGTCCGTCTATATAATAGAAGCTTGTATATGGCGTCATATTTTCGTCCCATATATATAGCTTGGGAATCTCACTGCTTTCAAGCGGAATATTTACATATTTAATGCCGTCTACAATACCGTCCCAGAGCTTGAACTTTTCGCCGTCCTTGACTAAAAGCATAACTTCGTGAACGTGTCCGCATTCGGGGTCAGTGGCAAATCTGATTGAAAGTGTATTATTCCGTACAGTTGCCTCTGAAAAAGCCATTATGGAAAGTCTTACTGTACCACCTTCTGTTGCATCGTATATCTGACCGTTTGGAAGTGTAGAAATGCCGTAGTGGATAATTGTACCCTGTACATAGCAGGAAACCATGGAATATCCTTCGGGTAGCTCGGGCTTATCAACTATTGCTACTTCTCCGGAATGGATATCGTAGCTGTATATGGTGTCGGGACCGTTAAAATACAGATGACCGCTCATTCTGCCAAGTCCCGAAGCTGTCATATCATAACAGGTTGTTTTTGAGGCATCGGTATACCATTTATCATTAAAGGTGTATATCACTTCCTCGGGATTCTCTTCTATGTGAGGGTCATAGCTGCATAATGCAGACGTATGCTCGCTGCCGGAGTTGTGGGTTATATAATACCATTTACCGCCATAAATAACAATCTGTGATACGGCATCGTGCCAGTGAGCATTGTCGAATGCATCTGATGTTTCTACGCCGATTTCGGGGTAGGTTATGAATAAATCTCCCATTTCAACATTGTTGTGGGATTTTTGAAAATCACTGTCGCTTCGAAGCAGATATTTCATATTGGTAAGACCGAAGCCGTCGTGCTGCAAATCATCCCAGGTAGAATCTACGTGATACCAGTGCGGTGTATTGTCATGAG
>CAYMCT010000197.1:0-3367 GCA_964389075.1 uncultured Lachnospiraceae bacterium | reverse complement strand
TATACGGCTCGTCTTTCATAAGCTCTAAAGCCTCATCACGAGGTAATTCAAATCTTTCAATCTTTAAGTTTTCCTTAACTATCTTTTTCATTTCTGCCTCGAGATTGTCAAGGTCTTCACGTGAAAACGGTGTTTCAACGTCAAAATCGTAATAGAAGCCCGTATCAATCGGCGGTCCTATTGTAATCTTTGCCTCAGGGAATAATCTCTTAACCGCCTGAGCGAGAATGTGCGATGCTGAATGTCTCAGCGTCTGGAGTTCGTTCATTTCAACTGCCATTTTTATCTTCCTTTCGTAATTGAGTTTATCTGTATTAGCTTAAAAGCAAAAAACTCCCAAGCAAATACAGAGGTATCTGCTCAGGAGTGCATTTTTTACACGGTTCCATCCTGATTACGGCATATTGCCGTCACTCAATTTATCATTAACGCAGATTCACGGTGGATTTACTAAGGCTTACGCCGTTTCTGCCACTGCTCCAAAGTGGTGTTCACCAAAGCCGTCAATAGGAATACTTCCAGCCACGATATTCCCTCTCTGTAATGATTTCTGCTTTAGCTACTGTCTTTTTCATAGCATTATTCAATATAATTATTATATCACTGCACACGTAATTTGTCAAGAACTATTTATGCATATCGCAAAACAGCAATAACAATTCCAAGAACAGCTCCCGCTACAACCTCTGTAGGGGTATGACCTAAAAGCTCCTTTAGCTTCTTTCCGGTTACAGTAATTTTCTCCTTGCCTATCATTTCTACGATTTTATTCAGAACAGCAGCCTGCTGACCTGCACTTCGGCGTACTCCTGAAGCGTCATACATAACAACAATCGAAAATGCGGCAGAAAGTCCGAACAGAACGCTGTCGAAGCCTTCTATAAAACCTATCGCCATTGCAAGTGAAACAGTAAAAGATGAATGTGAGCTTGGCATACCGCCCGAGCCGGTAAGACGGGTAAAATCAAGCTTTCTGTCCGTAATAAGAACTAAAATAACTTTTATTACCTGTGCAGCAAACCACGACAGTACTGCGGTCTGTAAAACACTGTTGTTCAAAATTTGCAAAAGATAGTTCATATGAGCTATATCCTTTCAGTGGATTAATTTGTTCTGCTGATAAGATAGTCAGTAAGCTTAATAAGAAACTCTGACTTTTCACCGAATATTGTCAAAGCTGATTTTGCTTTATCTGAAAACAGCTTTACAAGTCGTTCTGATTCCTCAATACCGTACAGTGAAACGTATGTGCTTTTTTCATTGTCAGAATCAGAGCCTACCGGCTTTCCAAGCTCGTTTTCAGTGCCTGTAACATCTAAAATATCGTCACGTATCTGAAAAGCAATTCCAAGATTAGTCGAAAACTCATCAATTGCAGATATTTCACTGTCACTTGCATGAGCAAGAATAGCACCTATAACGCAAGCTGCATTAATAAGTGCACCCGTTTTCAATTTGTGAATATATTTAAGTGTGTCAGATGATATTTTCTGTCCCTCAGAAGCAATATCAACTATTTGTCCGCCTATCATTCCCTCGGTACCGCTCGATGTTGAGAGATATGCCATGGCTTTCATAGCTGAGTTAAAATCGGAGTATTCGGCGTTAGAAATAATCTCAAATGCTTTATTGAGGAGTGCATCACCTGCAAGAATCGCTGTTGACTCACCAAATTTGATATGATTGGTCGGAATGCCACGTCTGAGATCATCGTTATCCATTGCAGGTAAGTCGTCGTGTATAAGCGAATATGTGTGTATCATCTCAATAGCGCACGCAAACGGCTCAACATCTGCCCAGTCACAGCCGCACATTTTTGAAGTTTCCCACATAAGTACAGGTCTTAGGCGTTTTCCGCCTGCAAACAGGCTGTATCGCATAGCTTTGTAGATTTCTGCCTGAGGGTTGTCAATAACAGGTAGAAATTTTTCAAGCGAATTATCTATTGTGCTTATTCTTGCCGATAATTCCTGTTTCATTCTTCTACCTCGAAATCCTTTTCTTCCATACTTCCGTCGCCGGCAGCAGTAAGAATTTTAACCTTCTTTTCAGCCTCATCAAGCTTTTTCTGACAGCTGCTTGCAAGCTTTATCCCCTGCTCAAAAAGCTGAAGTGACTCGTCAAGTGTTATATCGCCGCTTTCTAATTTAGCTACAACCACTTCAAGCTCTTCCATCGAATTTTCAAATGTTTTTTCAGCCATAATAATTCTCCCTTATTTAGTAATACAGTCAACATCGCCGTCACGCAATTTAAGAACGAACTCAGTTCCGCTGACAAAATCAGACTTTGTTCTAAGAACTGTTCCGTCACCGGCAACCGGTATCGAATATCCTCGTGCAAGCGTATTAAGCGGACTTAACGCATTGAGCTTACCGCACAGCTCACCGAGTTTTCTGGCATTGTCAGTGTTTTTTAGCTTTAATGAGCTTTCAAGCTTGGTTCTGTACATATCAAGACGCTGTGAAAACTCATTGATTTTATCCTGTGGACTGCGAGGAACAAGTCTTTTAAGCCTTAATCTTCTCGTCTGAATGCCTGCCGCCGATGCGCCTATCATTCGTGATTTGTATATATTAATCATTCTGCTAAGCTCAAGCATTGACGGAACGGAAATTTCCGCTGCCGCCGACGGCGTTGGAGCACGCATATCCGCTACAAAATCTGCTATAGTGAAATCCGTTTCGTGGCCTACTGCAGAAATGACAGGTATTTTCGAAGCGAAAATTGCCCTCGCAACACATTCCTCGTTAAATGCCCACAAATCCTCTATACTTCCTCCGCCACGACCTGCAATAATCGTATCAACATTTTTAGCGGTATTAAAATATTCAATCGCTTTTACAATACTTTCCTTTGCGCCTGTACCCTGAACCAATGCAGGATATATAACAAGCTCTGCCAACGGAAAACGTCGGGTAGCGACATTAATTATATCACGCACAGCCGCACCGGTTGGTGCTGTTATAACGCCAATTCGTTTCGGGAATTTAGGTATAGGCTTTTTGTATGCCGGATCAAAAAGCCCCTCGGCTTCAAGCTGTTTTTTTAGTTTTTCATATTCAAGGTATAATGCACCCACGCCGTCAGGAATCATTTCCTCAATATACAGCTGATATGCACCGCCTGCCTCGTACACTGACACTCTGCCCCGTGCAATTACCTTTGTACCGTCTGAAGGCTCAAACGTAAGCGAAGCTGCAGCACCTCTAAACATTACTGCTTTAAGAACGCTCGATTCATCCTTCAGGGTCAGATATATATGTCCGGACGAATGTCGTTTATAGTTTGAAATCTCACCCTTAACCCATAGATTTGCGAGTACGCTCTTACTGTCGAGCAACCGTTTTATATAGTTATTAACACG
>CAYMCT010000196.1:0-3369 GCA_964389075.1 uncultured Lachnospiraceae bacterium | reverse complement strand
ACCATAAATTCAGGTGCTTTTCCATACTTTTTCTGTATTTTGTCTACAGTCTGAGCTATCGCATTTGCGATAGCTTTTTAGGTTAATAGTTATACATATCCTGCATTAAATCGACTGTTGCATAGCCGTAGTATAGGTCAGGACACCAGCGTCCGCCTAAATCCTCAACATATTTTACTGTGCCTGCCCATGCGAGCGTTTTTACTGAATTATATCTGCCGTGAACCTCGCCAATCGGGTCAACTCCTACATATGCACTCATGTGATTAAAGTGACCTCTTACGCCGTCCTCACGTGTTTCAAAGGTTTCGTGATCCTCTGTTGCGTCACCTACAGCACCGTATTTTTTGATGCCTGCAAAGTTGTTCATTTCCGGAAGAACTCTGCCGCCGTATCTGCCAAAGCCTGTTTCCTTTGCTGACTGCACATACAGAACCTCAGGTCTGATGCCTGTAAGCTCGCCGTACTTCCAGTAGTACTGTGCCGCATCAAGGAAAAGCTCTGACGCACCGTTGGCCTCTGCCCATGCTATTGCGGATTCCAATGATATTTCAGCAGGACCTAAAAGCGGTGTATTAGTTTCGGTAACACCGAGGTCAAGTCTTGAGAATGTGAGGTTACCGTTTCTTTTTTCTAACGCACGATAGAGAAGTGCGCAAACCTCGGCACGCTTTAATGTATCCTGCGGTCTTAAATATCCGTCAGAGCCTCTGAAATATGCTCTTTCAACTGCAACGGACAGAAGCCGTTTGTATTTTGGCGATACATCTTCATAGTCGTGGAAGTTTCTGTCAAGAATGTATGGGTTACACAGATAACCCTCACTGTATCCGGCTGTCTTGATTAGCGTTGATGCGAATTCTTCACGTGTAACGACCTCATCACCGTTGAAAACTGCATCAGGACTTGTCATGTAAGACTTGATTGCACCTGCGTAGTCGTAATACCATTTATCCTCCGTTACGTCAGTAAATGCTACACTGCTGTCATATTCAAGGTCGAAGCCCTCGACAAGCATTTTTGCCATCTGTGCACGGGTAAGTGTACCACCGGGGTTAAGATTGCCCTTTTCGTCGCCTGTCATAATCATGTTCTCCTGACAGTAGGCAATCTCTTTTTCTGCCCATGAATAATTCTCGGCAGCACAAGCCGTTACGGGCAGGCTGAAAAGCGTGAGAACTGCAAGTGATGCGAATACTTTTTTCATTATATTTGCTCCTTTTGTTTGATTTTATAATATATGCTTATACAAAGCGGCATATTCCGCTGTATTTTCACATTTCATAAACCCTGACATTACTGCGATTCCGTAAGCACCTGCATTGATTGCCGACTCGGCATTTGCGGGCGAAATTCCGCCGAGTGCATAAACAGGCAGTGACACAGACTTTTTTATATCCGAAATCAGTTCAATTCCATGTGGCGGAACGCCTTTCTTGCAATCGGTAGGAAATACGTGTCCGGCAGTTATGTATGACACGCCGAGGTTTTGTGCTTCAACAGCCTCATTTACGGAGTGGGTTGATACACCTACCGTTTCAAAATCCCAAACATCGCATGATTTTAAAATATGCAACGGTAAATGGATTTTGGTTGTGCCGAATTTGCGTGCCGCATCCGGAAAATTATGTGCAATAATCTCCTTGCGGTTAATCTCGCATAGGAGGTTGTAATACTCAGCTTCCGTTAAATCCTTTTCACGCAGTATAACAGGTATACCTGAATCTATAATTTTCTGTATTCTCTGTATAAAATCAACCTTGCACAGAGAACGGTTTGATACACATATAATTTTACACATAAATATAATCACTCATTACGGGCTGCATACCCATTTCGAGTATTGCGTCGTATACTTCTTTTACGGAGCTTGCGTCTGAAATTTCAAACTGTGCATCACCTTTTTGATTGTCGTCATCACTGTGACCGCCAATGCCGACGTTTACACCGCCCGAAATCTTGGTTGCTGCAATCGCAATAACGTTTTTTCTGAATACAGCACTTTCACGAGTTGAAATAGTGATGCTTGCAAACGGCAAAAACAGTCTGTATGCACAGATTACCTGTAACAACTGTTTTTCGTGTACGTCTTTAGGGTTAATTTTATCGTTATTTATAATCGGACGCAGTCTCGGGCATGAAATTGCGATTTCTGCATGGGGATATTTCTGCTGTAAGAGATACGCATGGTAGCCTGTTGCAAACGCATCCTTGCGGAAATCATCAAGCCCTAACAATGCCGCAAAGCCTACACCTCGCATACCGCCTTTTATTGCACGCTCCTGTGCATAGAAACGGTAGGGGAATATTCTCTTGTGACCTTCAAGATGCAATGCTTCGTATTTATCACTGTTATATGTTTCCTGAAACACTGTTACATAGTCTGCTCCACATTCGTGAAGATATGCATATTCATCGGTATTCATAGGGTAAATCTCAACGCCTATAACCTTAAAATACTTACGTGCAAGCTCACAGGCTTTTCCTATATACTTTACATCGGAGGCTTTTCTGCTTTCGCCTGTGAGAATTAAAATTTCCTGTAACCCTGTTTTTGCAATTTCTTGGAATTCACGGTCGATTTCGTCAAAATCAAGCTTTGCACGGTTGATTTTATTATGACAGTTAAATCCGCAGTAAACACAGTAGTTTTCGCAGTAGTTTGAGATATATACAGGTGTAAACATCATAACCGAGTTGCCGAAATGTCTTCGTGTTTCTGCTTGTGCCTTTTGAGCTATCTGCTCTATGAACGGCTCAGCGGCGGGGGACAGCAACGCCTGAAAATCACGGATTGATAAAACATCACGGTTAAGTACATTGATAACGTCCTGCTCTGTATATTTATTATAACAGTATGCATTCATTTCGTCAACAACTTTTTCGAGCATATCCGACTCTATGACCTCCATGTCAGGAAGGTATTCCATATGGTTTGTTCTTTTATCCAATTTTATACACACTCCTTAATCTGCAAGGAATCCCGTCAGGGGTGATGATGCCGCCGCTCCTTTTTCAAGCACACGTCCGATTTTTGATAAGTACGCTGTTCTGCCGGCTTCGATTGATTTTTTGAATGCCTCCGCCATCGCAGGAACATCACCGGCTGTTGCGATAGCTGTGTTTGCCATAACAGCTGCCGCACCCATTTCCATAGCCTCGCACGCGTGTGAAGGTTTGCCGATGCCTGCATCAACTATTATCGGCAGGTCGATTTCATCAATAAGTATTTGTATAAAATCCTTTGTGCAAAGTCCCTTGTTAGTGCCTATAGGCGCACCTAACGGCATTATACAGGCTGCACCTGCGTTCTTCAAATCACGTGCAACATTCAGGTCGGGGTACATATACGGCATTACAACAAAGCCT
>CAYMCT010000195.1:0-3432 GCA_964389075.1 uncultured Lachnospiraceae bacterium | reverse complement strand
GTGATGAAAGAGGTGTTCCGCAGCGTGGGCAGTACGGTACTATCTTGTGACCTTTATAAAGAAGTCCCTTTTCCCAAATCTGCTTTAATGCCCACCATTCCGACTCAATAAAGTTATTGTCGTATGTTACATACGGGTCGTCCATATCAGCCCAGAAACCAACGGTTGATGAGAAGTCCTCCCACATTCCCTTGTATTTCCAGACGCTTTCCTTACATTCCTTGATGAACGGTTCAAGACCGTAGCTTTCTATCTGATCCTTGCCGTCGATGCCGAGCTTCTTTTCAACCTCAAGCTCAACAGGAAGTCCATGTGTATCCCAACCGGCTTTTCTTATAATCTTACAGCCTTTCATTGTACGGTAACGTGGGATCATATCCTTGATAACACGAGTTAAAACGTGACCAATGTGTGGCTTACCGTTTGCAGTCGGAGGACCGTCATAGAATGTATAAACCTCTCCGTCCTGCTTTGTGTCGATACTCTTCTGGAAAATCTGATGGTCTTTCCAGAACTGCTCAATCTTCTTTTCTCTTTCAACGAAATTAAGATTGGTATCTACCTTCTTATAAGTGCTCATAAAAATGCTCCTTTCAAGGAAATTTTATTTTTTGATTTGCAAAAACACGACAGCGGAAAAAACAAAAAACCTCTGTCTTGATTAATCAAGACAGAGGATAGAATTTCCAATGCAACCACTTGTTAATCAGCATACCATCATATGCGTTCCCGTAACGGCGGAAATCCCGGCTCGGCTTAGTTACAATATGTGTTCAGCCTTGCAGCTCGGAAGTGATTTTCATAAGATACTACTAACGTTCGGTCTCTCACCGTCACCGACTCGCTCTGCGTTTTCATATCAAACTACTCTCTTCGTCTATGCTTTTACATATTTTCTCACATATTATATTACACTTTTTCACGGTTGTCAATAGTTTTAATGGGAGTTTGTAAAAAAATATTACGAAATTTTAAATTATATGCCATACTATCCTGCGGGAACAATCCTGCATCTGTCTTACATTTAATGTAAAAAGAGTAAGCTTTCGCTAACGGAGGGTAGTTGATATATGCCGCATAATAAACAATTTTTTGACAGTTATTGCAAAAAAACTGTTTTAATAGGAAAAAATAATTACAATATTAAAAAAATGCTTGTTAAATTGATAACAATATGTTAAGATATATAAGGTGTAGAATAAATATTTCTGCATCAGGATAAAAAATTTTTTTACCCGGGGCGAAGGGTAGGTGTCGCCTTGGTTTGTTAAATTTATAACAATAAAGGAGAAGAAGGCATGAGCAGTAAAATCACTATCATAGGCGCAGGAAGTGTAGGTTCAACAATTGCATATACATTGTCGCAACAGGACTATGTTTCGGAAATCGTTATGATCGATATCAACAAGCAGAAGGTCAAGGGTGAAGCAATGGATATTATCCAGGGTGCAAGCTTCCGTGACCCGATTTCTGTTATTGCAGGCGATTATGAAGATGCAAAAGATTCTGATATAGTTATCATCACATCGGGTATTGCACGTAAGCCTGGTCAGACAAGAATAGAGCTCACACAGACGAATGTAAATATTTTAAAGAGCATTACGCCTGAAATAGTAAGGGTAGCACCGAATGCACGTTACATTATCGTAAGTAATCCGGTAGATGTTATGACATATGTATTTACAAAGATTTCAGGATTACCTGAACGCCAGGTGATCGGATCGGGAACACTTCTTGATACAGCAAGACTTCGCTATGCTCTTTCAGAGCACTTTGAGATTGCACAGAGAAATATTCATGCATATGTTATGGGTGAGCACGGTGATACATCGTTTGTTCCGTGGTCAATTTCAAAGATTTCAGGTGCGTCTATTGACGATTATGCAGAGATGATGAAGCCTTACGGTAAGGATTTTGCAGAGCTTGACAAGGACGCAATGACAGAGTATGTTCATAAGTCAGGCGGAAGAATTATTGAGAATAAGGGAGCTACCTTCTACGCAGTTTCTGTTGCGGTTTGCCGCTTGTGTTCGCTTATTCTTTCTGCAAACGAGTCAATTTGCACTGTATCAACTATGCTTCACGGCGAATACGGCATTGATGATGTTTGTATAAGTATTCCTACACTCATCGGACCTGAAGGTGTAAAGGGTAAGGTGCCTGTTCATATGACAGATGATGAGGTTGAAAAGCTGAGAATAAGTGCCAATGCATTGAAAGACGTAATAAAACAGATAGAATTATAATTACAGAAAGGAGTTCGGGGAAATGAAATACAGCTATTATCCCGGATGTACGCTCAGAACAACTGCGAAAGAGCTTGACAGCTATGCAAGAGCATCGGCAAAGGCTTTGGGATTTGAGTTGGAAGAGATTGAAAACTGGCAGTGCTGCGGCGGTGTATATCCGCTTGGCAATGATGAGATAGCATCAAAGCTCTCGTCGGTACGTGCTCTTAACGAGGCAAAGGAAAAGGGACAGGAGCTTGTAACGCTCTGTTCAGCCTGTCACCACGTTATAAAGCGTGTAAACGATGATATGAAGAACGTTGAGGATATAAGAGAGCGTGCGAACAATTACATGAAGCTTGATGAACCGTATGCAGGTGAAACAAACGTACTTCATTTTTTGGAGGTGCTTCGTGACCGTATAGGTTTTGATGTGCTTAAAAAGATGGTTGTTAATCCGCTTACAGGTAAGAAGATAGGCGCATATTACGGTTGTCTGCTTCTCCGTCCGGGTAAGCTTATGGCGTTTGATAATCCGGAAAATCCGACAATCATTGAGGATTTTATCCGTGCAATCGGTGCAACTCCTGTTGTTTATCCGTACCGTAATGAGTGTTGCGGCGGTTACATATCACTTAAAGAAAAAGATATGGCAAAGAATATGTGTGACCGCATAACCGAGAGTGCTGCAGGCTTCGGTGCAGAAATGCTTATCACTGCGTGTCCGCTTTGTATGTATAACATAAATAAGAGTTCTGGTGATTTACCTGTATATTACTTTACAGAGTTATTGGCAGAGGCTCTTGGTGTAAAGGAGGCTGCGGACAATGAATAACAGAAATGCTGAAATGATAAAAGAAATAAGTGGAGTAAATCCGTATAAGTGCATGAAGTGCGGTAAATGTTCGGCAACCTGTCCGTCATTCGATGAAATGGATATAAAACCACATCAGTTCGTGTCATATGTACTTAATGATGATATAGATACACTTGTAAATTCAAAGTCACTCTGGAAATGCCTTTCTTGCTTTGCGTGCGTGGAGCGTTGCCCACGTGATGTCAAGCCCGGTAAGCTCATTGATGCGGCAAGACAGACAGTTATAAGACAAAAAGGTCAGGATTATCTCAAGGCTGACGATATTCCGGAGCTTTTAGACGAGGATATGCCGCAGCAGCTTTTGGTTAGCGCATTCAGAAGATACAG
>CAYMCT010000194.1:0-3434 GCA_964389075.1 uncultured Lachnospiraceae bacterium | reverse complement strand
TGCACTGTTTTCTGAAATAACCTTATCTGTTATATACATTTCCGATGACGATTCCTCAATAGAGAAAATTTCCGTACCGTCAGGGTTATAGAAATGTGTATCTATAAGGTAACAGCTGTTTTTATACACAATACTATTTCTGTAAGAATCATAGCTTTCAGCGGCAACCGTCTGCACTTCTTCTTCTGTGAGTGCATAGTCATAAACTGTAAAATCGTCTATCAAACCGTTATAATAAGGGTCAGCGTCAAACTGTGATTTTCCAAGATAATAGTTATCCATTTTACCGATTTCGCTGAACTTGTAGTTTATACCCGTTGTTGTTCCGCTTGCGATGCCGTCAACATAGAATGTTGTAGCTGTGCCGTTTCGTGTAACCGTCACGTTATGCCATGCACCTGTTGACAGGTCGGTAGAAGAATCGACAGTTTGTTCGCCTGATATACCGTTATTGGTAATTGCAAGTCTTGGATTTGCACCCGTTGACGGGGTGAGGAACATATACGTTCCCGAAGAACCGTTACCGAAATCATATATACGGCTCCACGTAGTAATTTCAGCAGGATTGCACCAAACACTTAATGTAAAATCACCGCTTATGCCTGCAAGAGTATCGGCAATGCCGTTGATGTCGGCATACTGACCATTGCCATCGAGTGAAAGTGCTTTTCCATTACGTCCGTTTGTGAGCGTTCCGCCGTGCAAGGTATAGCCATCGCCGCCGTCATCAAATGTAATATTGATAACCGGGGGTTTTGAAATCTCATCTTCTGCATTAGCGATATGTAGAGCTGTAAATGATGAGAAAAGCATACCGAGGGCAAGGATGCCTGAAAATATTTTTTTAGTATTCATATAAATCGCCTCTCTTTATTTGAAAAAATTCTACAAATATATATAATTATATCAAAAAACAATTCATAAGTAAATAAAATAATCGTCAAATAATTAAATAATTAACAAATTAGCCGTAAATTTAAACAATCATTATCAATATCTTATAAGCATAGAAATGATAAGGGTAAAAAATTATTAGCGAAGGGGGATATAAATGATAAGTGAATACAGAGTAAAAATTAACAAATTTTTTGTGATTGCATATATTCTTTTAGCGGCAGGGACGATTCTGGGGAGCTTCTATTATGTAAACTGCAGCAGTGAAATAGGTGACATAAAAAATACCTTAAAAATTTATGTTGATTCTGTAAAGAACGGTCTTGAGGTACAGAGCATTATAATAAATACTCTGAAAACAAACCTCGGATTACTTGCAATGCTTGTTGTCTGTGCATTTTTCAGAGTGGGAATATTATTTGCAGCATTTCTTATTCTCAGAAGCGGATTTATAACAGGTTTTACTGCCGCTTCAATTATTGGTGTATACGGCTATAAGGGATTGTTAATTATGCTGCTGTCTGTTCCCGAATATATTGTCATAATTCCTCTGTTGCTTTACTTCTGCTCGGTAAATACACTGTTTTCTGCACGTATTATACCGCAGGAGAAGAAAAATATAATTTTTTATATTTTATTTTTAATAATTGTCATAACTATATTTTGTGTAGAAGCACTGCTTGAGGGAATATTTACCACAACATTTATGAAATGGGTGGTAAATTCGGTTACATAAAACATAAACAGGTTTACAAAAAAATTAAAAAAAGTATTTACAAATTAAAAAAATGTGCTATAATATATTTGAAACAATATCGTAATGTTGATGTAAAGTATGAAATTATTACGTAAAAAATGATATATATACCAAAAAGAGAGGGAGCTTACTAATGAACACATATATTGTCGAGTATGTCGACTTTATGAAAAATACGTGCCATAAATCAGATAATACCGTTGAATCGTATACACGTGATATAAACCAATATATTACATACCTTGATGAGCTGGGCGTAAATAATATTGAAACTACAACAAAAACCACCGTTTTATCGTATATGTTATCACTGAAAAAACGTGGCAGAGCGGCATCAACGCTGTCGAGAACGCTTGCGTCAATCCGCTCGTTCTATTTATTCTTGCTCAATAACGGCTATGTGAAGTCTGACCCGACATTATCACTTGCAACACCGAAGGTCGAGAAAAAGCCCCCTAAGGTGCTTTCGGGAAATGATGTTGATTTGTTGCTTGACCAGCCTAAGCTTACAGATAACAAGGGTATTCGTGACAAGGCTATGCTTGAGCTTTTGTATGCGACAGGAATTCGTGTATCAGAGCTTATCGGTCTTGATTTAAACGATGTCAATACATCAATGGGATATATCAGATGCCGTAACAGCAAAACCGAAAGAATGGTGCCGATGGGCAATAAAGCAGTTAATTCGCTTATTTTGTATATTGACAAGGCTCGTAGTTCAATGCTTAAAACAGAAAGCGAAACGGCATTATTTGTGAATTGCTCCGGTGCAAGGATTTCCAGACAGGGATTTTGGAAAATTATTAAGCAGTACGGGGAGTCAGCGGGTATTGATGAGGAAATTACACCTCATTCGCTTCGTCATTCGTTTGCGGCACATCTTATCCGCAACGGTGCTGATTTGCAGTCTTTGAAAATGATGATGGGTCACGCTGATATTTCATCCACACAGGTTTATACCTGCTTTGTTGATGATAAGCTCAAAAGTGTATATGAAAAAGCACATCCTCGTGCGTAGTAGCATATAAAAAGAATTTAAAGCATATTCTTATTCATAAGAAATCATCTTGAAAGGAAGGTTTTTATGAAGAAGGTAATATGCTTTTTTGCTTGTGCGATTTTAATGTTTTCGGGTCTGAAAGTGTGTGCGGAGGGCGATATGCCTGACGGTGTAAATGCTAAAGCCTGTATTCTGATTGAACAGTCTACAGGCGAGGTTTTACTTGAGATGAATCCGGATGAACAGCTGCCGATTGCGAGCGTTACAAAAATAATGACTATGCTTGTTATAATGGAAGAAATTGATGCGGGTAATCTCAGCTATGACGATATGGTAAGCGTAAGTGAGAATGCGATGAGCTACGGCGGCTCAACAATGTTTCTTGAAGCGGGTGAGCAATTGAGCGTAACAGATATGCTCAAAGGAATTGCTGTTGCATCTGCAAATGATGGCTGCGTCGCCATGGCAGAGCATATATCCGGCAGTGAAAGTGCATTTGTAGACAGAATGAATCAAACCGCCGAAAAATTAGGTATGGAAAACACAAATTTTATGAACACAAACGGGCTTGACGAAGATAATCATTATTCGTCAGCACGTGATGTTGCTATAATGTCAAAGGAGCTTTTGAACTATCCTGAAATTACTAAATACACATCTATATGGACAGACGAATTACGCGGCGGAAAATTAGAGCTTGCAAACACGAATAAGCTTATCAGATTTTAAACCGGTGCAAACGGTCTGAAAACCGGTTCAACCTCTCAAGCATTATGCTGTCTG
>CAYMCT010000193.1:0-3440 GCA_964389075.1 uncultured Lachnospiraceae bacterium | reverse complement strand
ACCTATCTAATGGTCTGCCGCTTTTGCTTACAAACACCGCTCCGCTTGTTATTTTATTTTCTTTTATATAGCGCTTTAGCATTTTACAAAGCTGTTTCGGCAAAAACACTTGTCGCATTTTTCCCTTGCAGTTAATTATGGCACGACCGCAATTTACAGCATCAGTCGTTATATACTTTAATTCTGATACACGAATCCCCGTTGAGCATATAGTCTGCATAAGGTAATACAAGCGTTTATTTTTCTTTTTGTTTGCAGCACATAAAAGCCGTTCGTATTCGGCTTTTGTGAGTTCGTTTTCACTTGATGTAAATATCTTTCTTTGGATTTTTAATGTTTTCACCTTACAATCATACCATTCGTTAAATTCGAAAAAGCTGTTAAGTGATGAAAGAATTGAATTTACGCTTGCAGGGGCATATCGCTTTATCAGTTCCGATTTATATTGCATTATACTGTCTTTATTTATATTTACCGCCCATTTTTTAAATGCTGTTACATCGTATATATACTTTTCTATTGTATTTTTGCTCTTTTCCTCTGTTTCAAGCTGTTTTTTAAAGCTTTTTATCGTTTCGTCCGTTATTGTTCGCATCTGTATCATCTCCTTTGCTCACATTGTAACATACGTCGATACGAAAGTGGCGGACAATTTTTTCAGCTAACGGATAGAAAAAAAGAACTGCATGGTATTACCCATACAGTTCTCTTTAAAAGTCTTATTTAATTTCCTTGTGGAATTCCTGCAATGACTTAACGCCGCTCTTGCCTGCCTGCATTGCCTTGATGCCGGCTATTGATGCCTTTGTTTCAGCCATTGTTGTCATATACGGCACTCTTGCCTTTATGATGCCCTTTCTGATATAGCTATCGTCTGTTACACCCTTCTTGTCGTTAGGTGTATTGATAACCATACTTACTTCCTTGTTTGTGATTATATCAAGCACATTAGGTCTGCCCTCTTCGAGCTTTGCTACCTGCTTAGCTTCTATGCCGTGGTCTGCAAGATACTTAACAGTACCCTCTGTTCCGACAATCTCAAAGCCGCACTCAATAAATCCCTGCGCAACCTCAACAAGCTCGTCCTTGTCACGGTCGTTTACACTTATAAGAACCTTACCCTCTGTTGGAAGAACCGTCTGAGTAGCCTCCTGAGCCTTTGCGAACGCATCGCCGAAGTTATCAGCCATACCGAGAACCTCACCGGTTGAACGCATTTCAGGTCCCAATACCGGGTCAACCTCCTGGAACATATTGAATGGGAATACCGCTTCCTTAACACCGAAGTGAGGGATATGTCTTTCCTTAAGGTCTGCTACAGGTGATTTCCTGCCTGTAAGCTCTGATGTGATTATTTCTGTTGCAAGAGGAACCATACGGATATCGCATACCTTCGATACGAGCGGAACTGTTCTTGATGCTCTCGGATTTGCTTCAAGCACATAAACCTTGTCGCCCTCGATAGCATACTGCATATTCATAAGACCACGCACGTTCATTTCCTTTGCAATCTTCTTTGTATAATCCTTAATAGTCTCAACGTGCTTTGCCGGAATGTTCATTGACGGAAGAATACAAGCTGAGTCACCTGAATGGATACCTGCAAGCTCGATATGCTCCATAACCGCCGGAACGAATACGTTCTCGCCGTCGGAGATAGCGTCTGCCTCACATTCCATTGCATGGCTGAGGAATCTGTCTATAAGGATAGGTCTGTCAGGTGTTACACCAACAGCTGCGTTCATATATATACGCAAGCTTTCTTCGTCGTGTACAACCTCCATACCACGACCGCCCAATACATATGACGGTCTTACCATTACCGGATAGCCGATTTCGTTTGCGATAGCGATAGCCTCGTCAACATTTACAGCCATACCTGATTCAGGCATCGGTATTTCAAGCTTATCCATCATTTCACGGAACAAATCTCTGTCCTCTGCAAGGTCGATTGTTTCCGGAGTTGTACCTAAGATATTTACACCGTTCTTTTTAAGCTCAGCTGCTAAGTTAAGCGGCGTCTGACCGCCGAACTGTGCAATAACGCCAACCGGCTTTTCCTTTTCGTGGATGCTCAATACATCTTCAAGTGTAAGCGGCTCAAAATAGAGCTTATCTGATGTATCATAGTCAGTTGAAACTGTTTCAGGGTTACAGTTTACAATGATTGTTTCAAAGCCAAGCTTTTTGAGTGCCATTGCAGCGTGCACACAGCAATAGTCAAACTCAATACCCTGACCGATTCTGTTAGGACCGCCGCCGAGAATCATAATCTTCGGCTTGTCCGAATCAGCATTTGTCTTATCTTCAATATTATATGATGAGTAATAATATGCAGCGTCCTCTGTACCGCTTACATGAACGCCCTCCCAGGCTTCTGTGATACCTGCGGCAATTCTTGCGTTACGAACCTCTTCTTCTGTTACGTTCATAAGTCCAGCAAGATACTTATCTGAGAAACCGTTCTGCTTAGCTGACTTCAATACATCAGCCGGCGGAACTGTACCGTTGTATGCCTTTAATGCCTCTTCCTCATCAACAAGCTCCTTCATCTGATTGATGAAGTATGGCTTAATCTTTGTAAGCGCTTCAAGCTCGTCAACTGTTGCACCCTTACGGAGTGCCTCGTACATAATGAACTGTCTTTCACTGCTCGGAGCATGGAGCATCTTTATAAGCTCATCCTTTGTCTTTTCGCCAAAGTCCTTTGCACCGCCAAGACCGTATCTGCCAATTTCAAGCGAACGGATAGCCTTCTGGAATGCTTCCTTATATGTTTTACCGATACTCATAACCTCGCCTACAGCACGCATCTGCGTACCAAGCTTATCCTGTGAACCCTTGAATTTCTCAAATGCCCAGCGAGCGAATTTGATTACAATATATTCACCGTCCGGATAATACTTGTCAAGTGTACCGTACTTTCCGCACGGAATGTCGCTCAATGTAAGACCTGATGCGAGCATTGCCGAAACAAGCGCAATGGGGAAGCCGGTTGCCTTTGATGCAAGAGCCGATGAACGTGATGTTCTCGGATTGATTTCGATTACAATAATTCTGCCGTCATGAGGGTTTCTTGCGAACTGTACGTTTGTTCCGCCGATAACCTCAATAGCCTCAACTATCTTATATGCCTGACGCTGAAGTTCTTTCTGTACGTCCTCTGCAATTGTTATCATAGGTGCTGAACAGAATGAGTCGCCTGTATGAACACCTAACGGGTCAATATTTTCAATAAAGCATACCGTTATCATATTGTTGTCAGCATCACGCACAACCTCAACCTCAAGCTCTTCCCAGCCGAGGATTGATTCCTCTACGAGGACCTGACCAACCAAACTTGCCTGTAAGCCTCTTTCGCAAACAGTTTTAAGCTCCTCTGTATTGTATACAAGACCGCCGCCTGCGCCGCCCATTGTATATGCCGGACGAAGAACTAC
>CAYMCT010000192.1:0-3455 GCA_964389075.1 uncultured Lachnospiraceae bacterium | reverse complement strand
TGATAAGACAGCGCAAAGAAAGAGAAAGAATGAGAAGAATCAGGTTTGTTGTTTCAATCCTGTTGTTGATATTATTTGTTGTATTTATATCAGTTTGCATCTCAAAATGCGCTAAAAGTAACAGAGAGGCTGCACAGCAATTACAACAGGAGGTTCAGACAACCGTCGCTCCACAGCCCACTCCTGAATCGCAGGTGCTTACTGTTTCTCAGATTCCTTCACCCGAGGTCGGCGAAAATGATATGCTTGACGTAATCAAGGATTCAGGTCAGAAAAAGCACGTTTATCTCACTTTTGATGACGGTCCGAGCGAAGGTGTAACAGAAGCTATTCTTGATGTGCTGCGCAGATACAATGTTAAGGCTACATTCTTTATGGTTGGTAAGAACATCGAAAATAATCCGGGCTTGTGTGCACGTGTTATAGACGAAGGACATCTTGCAGCTGTACATACATATTCACACTCATATAGTACAGTATATTCAGATGAAAGCACATTTATGGATGAAGTTCAGAAAACTTATCAATTGATTGTTGACTGCTCACCCAATAACAAGGAGCCGTTTAAAATATTCAGATTCCCGGGCGGTTCTGTAGGAAATTCATCATATTCATCTATTATAGACGATTGCAAGGAATCACTTGCACGTGACGGGTATTATTTCTGCGACTGGAACTGTGCTAACGCCGATAACGAGAACACAAAGCGTACAGCTGATCAGCTGTATACATATTTCAAAAATACACGTCCTGATTTGAATAACCTCGTTATTCATATGCACGATGATGACGATAATATAGAAACAGCAAAGATGCTTGAATCACTAATTCCACAGCTATTGGACGAGGGCTACATATTCAGCAGACTTGACGAGGTTGACTTCTCCAATGCTGAGCCTGATGAGGACGAGGAAGAAGAATCAACAGAAGAAATCACTGAATCAGAAGCTGCTACATCAGCTCCGAAACAGACTCCAAGACCGGCTGCAAATTCAACATCAACCGACAAAACTTCAGGCACAAAGAAGAATACAACATCTTCAGGCTCTGACAAGAGCAGCAGCTCATCCGGCAGCTCCTCAAAAAGCTCAGACAGCAGTTCAGCTTCTTCCGACAGTTCAGCTACAGCAAGCTCGAATGTTGTTACAAGCACTAATGATATAAATAAGGACGAACACGTACTTGATGTACAGTAAAATCAAAGGGGTATTGCGTTAAGCAATGCCCCTTTCTATTTGGTCTATAATATATGCTATAGCACTGTCATCACATGACGGTGCATTGTGTTTTGCAATATCCTTTACCGCTTGCTCAGCGTTCTCTACCGCATACGAATTACCTGCAATTGTAAGCATATCCAAATCGTTCATATTATCCCCCACTGCGTATACATCAGTTAAGGGAATATCCAGTTCCCATGCTAATCTCTTTAGCCCGAAGCCTTTAGATACACCGTTTGCAACTATGTCAAGATATTTGTCACCACTTCTGACACTGTATCCGCCATCATATTCCTTGCGATATATCGGTTCAAATTCGTCAAGCTGTTCTTTATGTCCGATTATAAGAGCTTTAATCCAAGGTCGGTTCCAGATTTCATCAGGCATATAATACGTCACATCATACCTTTTGCTCTTAAACCGCTCCGTTTCAAAACAGCTCTGATAAACATATACCTTTTCATCTGCATATATCTCAATACCCAGCTCAGGTCGGTCGTTATACACCCTTTTAAAAACATTTTTTCTATCCTCTTCTATGAACTTTTCATATATGGTGCGTTCGTTGCTGTAATCATACAGCTTTGCACCATTATGGAGTATTGCAGGTGCATTGATTTTTAAATCATTAAAATATGCACGTACCGCAGGTTCCATACGTCCGGAGGCGACAGTAAATCTGCCGCCTCCGTTTATGAAATATTCAATCGCTTCTTTGTTTGCTTCCGATATTTTATGCTCACTGTTTAAAAGCGTTGCATCCATATCAGAAACAAGCAATTTGCCGGTGAATTTTCCCAATTTTATTCTCCTTTTACCCATAAATCTGCAGGTTGCATACCATTCCAGAGGAATACCTTATCGTAATCTGACGACAAAACATAAAACTCCTGTGTTGCTATTGTGGTCAGTATCGAAACACCTGAAAGTGTTCCGTCCTCATTATAATCAGCTGCATAGATAGTATAACCCGATTTCGGATTAGTTAATACTACTGTACTGTTGTTCGCACTTACAATAGCAGGTTCGGGAGTATCAGGTGTTGCAGCTATCGTGTGTACAGCAGAGTTTCCGTCAACCACGAATGATATTGTGTTGATACTTTCACCAGAAAGTGAGCCGGTAGCTGTGTATACACCCATAGGAAGTGTAAACAGTGCCAGACCGTTGGAATCGGTTGTGCCTGTCAGCAAGTTGCTTAACGTTATGTCTGCATCAGGAACAGCATTTCCGTTCTTGTCCTCCACCTTGATGTATATGCTTGATAATGCATTCTTTACAGTATAGTATTTGAGTCCTGCTAAATTGACAATACCGTTATTTTCAGTTCCTTTATAGAACTGAATTATTGACATCATACCATCAGTTGCCGATGAAAGCTCCGTAACAGAAAGTACATTGCCATCTTCATCATAAACATACTGAGTATATTTTCCCTCGCTGTATATCAGCATATAATGATACCATGTAGTCTGTTCAAGACCAAGACCTGCGGCATCTATTTGGAATATCGTCTGACGGTCGCCGTTACAGAATACTACTTTTGATGTTCCGTTAAAGTATAAATCTGTTTCAAATATGTAGTCATATGCTTCGCTGTAACTATCTGTCGCTTTATCAAACACCATATATGCAGCTCTGTCTGTATCAGCCCATTGTCCGGTCTTAGCAGTTAAACATCTTTTACCGTCTACAGCATCAGGACCAATTACAAATCCTGTGTTTCTTTCTCCACCGCTGCCTCGTGCACCCGAATGATAAGTTATATCATCTATAGTAACCACTGTATCGGTTGTTCCCTGCGAAATAGACATTTCCTGTTCGAGCAATTCCTCTGCTATAATGTCAGCATCAAAATTCTCAAGCAGTATTGTTGTGGTTCCTGTTACGCCTCTGCTCTTTGCAGAAACAGTATATGTTCCCGGTGTTGTTCCTGCCGGTATTATAAGTGTACCGCTCTTGATTGAAAGTCCGACCGTCGCTGACCATGTGATTGAACCCAATGTCATTTCAACACCGTACTGGTCAAAGCCCTTTGCAATGAATTTAACAGTGTTATCAGTGCCGGATACATTTGGTATATATGCACTTTCATCACCGTATATTCTTACAGTCGTTAAAGTTTGTGTGTATCCGTCTGCTACAAACGTAACAGTGCAAGTTACAGAAAAATAAGGGTTTTTTATGCTTGTTGCGATAAGTTTTTTCGTACCAGTTCCTTTATCCGTCACAACA
>CAYMCT010000191.1:0-3533 GCA_964389075.1 uncultured Lachnospiraceae bacterium | reverse complement strand
GTGGTATCTATGCTATGATTGCTCTTGGTTATACCATGGTATACGGTATTGCGAAGATGCTTAATTTTGCGCACGGCGATATCATTATGGTGGGTGGATATGTTATTTATGTATTTATGGCAACAAAGAATCCGCTTCTTGCTATTGTAATGGCGGTTATATTCTGCGTTGTTCTGGGTATCACAATCGAAAAGGTGGCATATAAGCCGCTTCGGGGTGCTTCACCGCTTGCTGTGCTTATCACGGCTATCGGCGTAAGCTACCTCTTGCAAAGCCTTGCACAGATTATTTTCGGCTCTGCAAATAAAATGGTCACTGTATATGATTTCGGTTCTGTGAACTTTTTCGGTGTTCCGGTGCAGGTATCGGCACTCGTTACACTTGCAGTTACGGTGATTGTAATGGTTGCGCTTACGCTGTTTGTAAAGCGTACACGTATCGGTCGTGCGATGGTCGCTGTATCGGAGGATAAGGGAGCGGCACAGCTGATGGGTATCAATATAAACGGTATCATCACAATTACCTTTGCTATTGGCTCGGCTCTGGCTGCACTTGCAGGACTTTTCTATCTCCTGAAGGCACCAAGTATATCGAGTACGCTCGGTGCAATGCCGGGAATAAAGGCATTTACGGCAGCTGTTATCGGCGGTATCGGTTCTATTCCGGGTGCGATGCTCGGCGGTATCCTTCTGGGCGTGATAGAGAGTATTTCATATAAAATCACGGCTATTGCACCGTATACAGATGCTATTGAGTTTTCTATTCTGATTATCATATTACTTGTCAGACCTACCGGATTTCTCGGTAAGAAGAGGAGGGAAAAGGTATGAGAATAGGAAAAATAAATCTGAATCATTACATAAACTATATTGTTATCGGTCTTTTTACGATAATATTCGGAGTAATTACGCTTGCAGGCGGAAAATTCGACAGCTCGCTGCTGTTCCTGTTTGAGAAAATAGCAATAAGCATTATCCTTGCTGTATCGCGGTCGTTGGTTTTAGGCGTCCTCGGAGAGCAGTCGCTCGGACATGCATTCTTTATGTGCGTCGGAGCTTATCTTGGCGGTAAGATGGCGGCAGTGCTTGAGCCTATGCTTGGCAACGGTCCGCTCAACTTTGTAATTGCTCTTGTTGTGGGTGCTGTAGTTGCGGCAATATGCGGTATTATCATCGGTATCCCTGCACTACGGCTTCGAGGTGACTATCTTGCAATTGTAACTCTTGCTTTTGGAGAGATTGTTAAATCACTTTTCCAGAACACATCTGATGCAACCTTCGGTGGTGCGATAGGACTTAACACTCCGAGATATGACAAAACATATCTGTTTATATTTGCATTTCTGCTTGTGCTTCTGACCTTGCTGGCGGTACAGAATTTTATACGCTCAAAGCATGGCAGAGCGGTTACGGCTATCCGTGACAATGAAATTGCGGCTCGTGCGACAGGTATCAATGTTACGAAATACAAGCTTCTTGCGTTCACATTGTCGGCTATGTTTGCAGGTATTGCAGGAGTGCTGTACAGCTTCAGTAACTATACCGTGCAGAGTGCAAAGTTTGGTTACAATTATTCTATTGAGATACTTGTTATGGTTGTTCTGGGCGGTATGGGCAGCATAAACGGTACGATTATTGCAGCTGCACTTATCACATTCCTGAACACAAAGCTTGCGACTGTATTAACAGGTGATCTTGCAGTATTGCAGAATCTTCTTTATGCACTTGTACTCATTGTTATTGTAATTTATAATAATGCGCCGGCTCTTAAAGGCTTCAGAAGCAAATATAATTTCAATGCGTTTGCAAGGAAAATTATCAAGCATAAGGAGGACCCTTCAAGGGTCAATGACGATAAGGCTAAATGGGATGTGGTTCCTACCAAGATTGAAATGAACGAAATTCTTTCAACAGACATTACTCCTCAGGACAAGCAGAGCTATGTAAGAAACGGAGGCGATAACTGATGGCAGAGTATATTCTCGAAACAAAAGACCTCGGTATCTCCTTCGGCGGTCTTCAGGCTGCACAGAATGTGAATATACGAATTAAGAAAAATCAGATTTACGGTCTTATCGGACCTAACGGTGCAGGTAAGACTACGATATTCAATTTGCTGACGGGTGTGTACAAGCCTACGTCAGGTACGTTCTATCTTGGTGGTGAGGAGCTTAAAGGCTTATCGCAGGAGAAGATCAATCATAAGGGTATTGCACGTACATTTCAGAATATCCGCTTGTTTAACAATATGACAGTAGTGCGTAATGTAATGGTCGGTTTGCACGACAGACCTGAATACAAATGCTCTGTTTTTGAAACACTTTTCCGTTTGCCGCGACATTTCAGGGTGGAAAAGGAAATGCGTGCAAAAGCAAAAGAACTGCTCCGTATTTTCGAGCTTGAGGACGAACGCAACAATCTTGCGTGCAATTTGCCTTACGGTAAGCAGAGAAAGCTTGAGATTGCAAGAGCGCTTGCAACAAATCCGAAGCTGTTACTGCTTGATGAGCCTGCGGCGGGAATGAATCCTAATGAAACAGAGGATCTTGTAAAGACGATAAAATTTATCCGTGACCATTTTGATATGACCATACTGCTTATCGAGCATGATATGAAATTCGTTGCAGGCTTATGTGACGAGATTACAGTGCTTAATTTCGGTACGGTTCTTGCTGAGGGTGACACAAAGACTGCGCTGAATAATCCGGAGGTTATAAAGGCGTACATCGGAGGTTAAAGATATGGCAATGTTAGAAGTAAATAATCTTGAGGTGCACTACGGTGTCATTTGTGCGCTCAAAGGTATCAGCTTTGAGGTTAACGAGGGCGAAATTGTCACGCTTATCGGTGCAAACGGTGCAGGTAAGACTACTACAATGCAGAGCGTTGTGGGACTTATCCCTGCAAGCTCAGGCACTGTTGTGTTTGACGGCAAAGATATCTCAAAAACACCTTGTCACAAGATTGTACATCTGGGTATGACTCAGGTTCCGGAGGGACGCCGTATATTTCAGGAATTGACTGTATATGAAAACCTTTTGATGGGTGCATACTCTATTAAGGATCAGTCAGGTTTTAAAAATGATATTGATGCAATATACACTCGTTTCCCTCGTCTTGCAGAGCGTCGTAATCAGATTGCCGGCACTCTTTCAGGCGGTGAACAGCAGATGCTTGCAATGGGCAGAGCGATAATGAGCCATCCGAAGCTGCTTATGCTTGATGAACCGTCGATGGGCTTATCACCACTTTTGGTTGACCAGGTATTTGATATTATCAGAGATATTAACCGTGACGGTACAACAATACTCCTTGTAGAACAGAATGCAGGTAAGTCGCTTGCGATTTCTGACCGTGCATACGTTCTTGAAAACGGACGAATAGTTCTTTCAGGAACAGGTAAGGAGCTTGTTGAAAGTGAACTCGTTCAGAAGGCATATCTCGGCGGTTGATTGAAAAATATACATAGGACATTTACAGTTTACATCAACAAGCGGTGTAATTCTGAAAATGTCCTTTTTTGTAAGTTATGCA
>CAYMCT010000190.1:0-3546 GCA_964389075.1 uncultured Lachnospiraceae bacterium | reverse complement strand
TTGAAAATTCAGGAATAGTGTGGTAATATAATTGTATGTATTAAAATTACAGGAGGGGTAGAAAATGATTAAAAGAATTACAAGTACTATTCTTGCGTGCGTTATGCTTTGCGTGACTGTTTTTTGCGGAAGTATAACCGTATCGGCAGTAGAGACATCAGGTGAGTGCGGCGACAGTGTGGAATGGAGCTATAACTCTGAAACGGGTACGCTCAGACTGACCGGCTCAGGAGCAATGAATGATTATGAGGGGTATTATATATATGTTGCACCCTGGAATAATTATGCGACTGATATAAGAAGTATATCAATAGATGATGGAATTACATATATTGGTAATTATGCATTTTATAATTGTGAAAACATAACGGAGGTTATTCTGCCCGAAAGTGTAACAGGGCTTGGTACAAATGTATTTTCAGGCTGTAAGAGCCTGAAATCGGTAAATCTGCCCGAAACACTGGAGGAAATCCCGACACATCTTTTTTACAACTGTTCGGCACTTGAAACAGTGGAGATACCTGACACGGTTACAAAAATCGGTTCGGGTGCGTTTATGAGCTGCATAGGACTGTGCGAGCTTGAACTGCCGACAGGTCTTGAGATAATTGACGAATATGCGTTTTTCCGATGCTATGAATTGCAGAATATTGATATTCCTGACGGCGTTCACACTATCGGCGCAAATGCCTTTTATCAGTGTACCACATTGCAGTCGATAGAGCTGCCCGAAAGTCTTACAGCTATCACTAATGATATGCTCTATAATTGTACCGATCTTGAAACGATATATATAGGCTCGAAAGTAAAAAGCATTACAACAGGTGCTTTTGCTTCCTGTGATAAGCTTAAAAGCATATCTGTATCAGAGGCTAACGAAAGCTTTTCAACTGATGAATACGGAGCGTTGTTTGATAAGGATAAAACAGTAATATATCTGTTCCCGTACTCTAAGACGGGAGCGTACATTATTCCCGAAACTGTTTCTAAAATCGAAAGCAGGGCATTTGCATCAGGTATGTTAGAAAGCATAACCGTACCTGACGGAGTAGAGGTTATAAAGGATGAAACCTTTATATTGTCTTACAATCTTGATGAGCTGTATCTTCCTGAGAGTGTGACGGAGATTGGAAAGAAAGCTATGTACGGCTGTTCACTCGGAAAGTTTGAGATACCTAAGTCGGTTGTAAGTATAGGTGAACAGGCATTTTACGGCTGCGAATTGCTTGAAACTGTAAGCATATCCGAAAATGTAACATTCATTGGCGCACGGGCGCTTGATCAAACAGGACTGAAAGAGATAAATGTTGATGAAAACAACAAATATTACAGCAGTGATAACGGAGTTTTATATAACAAGGCAAAATCAAGTCTTATTAAATTCCCTGTGAACTATGAGGCTGAAACATACGAAATTCTTGATACCACAGTTGATATACAGTCATATGCGTTTAATGAGTGTTCGATGCTCAAATCTTTTACAATTCCGCTGAGCGTTAAGGTTTTTAACGACTATGCATTTTATGATATAAGTAATGTTTATGACATATACTATCTCGGCTCGCCTGTTGAATGGGCTTTGATTGATAAGGGCATTGGGAATTATGTTTTGGAGAATAGAACAATTCATTACGCAACCGATGATATAAGAAGCGGTAAAACTTTGTCATCGGAATGGAGAGTTAATCTCTATGACGGTGAGTTCTATGTAGGTCTTGATGATATGGATGATTATTCGCTTACATCTCCTGCACCATGGAACGAGTTTGCAGATAAGCTTAAAACTATCACCGTAGGTACGTATAAGATTGGTGACTATGCGTTTTATAACTGTGCAAACGCTACACAGGCAACTATTTACAATGATTTTGAAAGATTTCAAACAATAGGAAAATCGGCGTTTGAAAACTGCGAGAGCATAACTGAAATCACAATCCCGAACACCGTTACTGTAATCAACGAGCGTACCTTTGCAGGCTGTAAAAGCTTAAAGACAGTTATAATAGAGGGTGAACTCACATCGGTTGCAGAAAATGCTTTTGCGGGCTGTGATGCACTTGAAAGGGTATCTGTACCTCAGACTGAGGAGAAGTGGGCAGAGCAAAACCCTGTAATCGGAGAGGGCAACGAGGCATTTACAGCTGCACTTGATTTCTATGTGGATCCAAGACCGGTAAGCGGACAGTGCGGTGATAATCTCTATTGGGAGATTGACAAAAAGAATATGGAGCTTAAAATAACAGGCGACGGAGCGATGGATGATTATACACTGCATTATGAAGTGCCCTGGATTGAATGGAACACTGACGTAAAGAGTATTTCATTGCCTGACGGACTGACTGAAATCAGCCGTAATGCGTTTTGGAGTTTCATCGAAATTACTGCCTGTGAAATCCCTGATACAGTATCTGAAATCGGCAGAGATGCATTCTATAACTGCGATAAGCTTGAATACATTGAAATACCAAAGGGCGTCAGGGTAATAAGTGACGGTTGTTTCCAGTCGTGCGGATTGCTAAAGACGGTTGTTCTGCCTGAAACGGTGGAGATTATCGGAAGCAGTGCTTTTCAGGGCTGTATAAGCCTTACGGATGTATATATGCCAAATGTCATAGAATTGGGCGGAGATGCATTCGGAAACTGTGATTCACTTGTGCGTTTTGATATTCCTGAAAAGGTTGTAACAATAGGTCTTAATATTTTCTGTGATTGTGATAATCTTGAATATGTGACAATTCCTGCGAGCGTCACCAATATAGGCACAACACCTTTTGACCAGTGTCGTAAGCTGAAGAGTATAACGGTTGACAAGAATAATCTTAACTATTGCTCAGAGGACGGCGTGCTTTACAGTAAGGACAAATCGGTTCTTATTTGCCGTCCCGGTGGAATGGAGGGTCCGTTTGTGATTCCTGATACCGTAATGATTCTCAGAAGACATTGTATGGACGGATATTTTGAAGAAACAATCAGAATCCCTGCAAGTGTTACGGATATTGAATACGATGCATTCCCGTTGGGCTGGTTCACTGATGTTTACTATGGCGGCAGCGAGGAGCAGTGGAATGCGATAAATAATGAGGGTGGAAATGATCCTCTGAAGGAATGCGATAATATTCATTTTAATATGTCGCATATATGGCCGTATACAAAGACTGATATGATAACTGTTGGAAATGTGACAGAATTTACCGTATCAACTGACAGAGTACCGGAGAATAACTATGTGATTCTTGCCTGCTATAAGGACGGAGCGCTTGTTGATATTCAATACAAAGAGAGTGGCTCTGAGCCTCTTGACTTTACAACAGATGAGGCTTTTGACTGTGTAAAGGTTATGGTCTGGGAGAATATCAGTAGCTATACTCCTGTATGCGGAGGAGAAAAGATTTTTAATTAACGATAGGAGAAAATAATGAAATCAATTTTTACAAATAGAATTTTTGTGGCAGCGGCGGCAATTTTGTGCTGTGCGTTGTGGGGAAGTGCAACTCCGTTTATAAAAATAGGCTATGAGCTTATACTTCCGGAGAAAACTGTTCCGTC
>CAYMCT010000189.1:0-3551 GCA_964389075.1 uncultured Lachnospiraceae bacterium | reverse complement strand
GAGGGTTACCTTTGCACTAATTGTGAAAATTAAAAAATATTATGTAGTTAATTTTACTGCATATTTTCTGTTTATGCTTTTAACCGTAGTTATATATAAGTTCATAGATGGAAAATATGTTTATACATGGATATTCGGTACAACTAAATTCTTAGCGTATTTCAGTGATGGGATAAACACAGTAAAATCAGCCGCAATATTTCACGTAATAATGCTTTTTGTCATATATCTTGCACCGATGGGCTTAGAGGGTAAGCTTGAACCGGAGCGGGATATTGAGGACGAATTCATAAAAGAGAACGCAGATTTGCTTGATAATTCAGAAGAAGCACCCGAATGGGACGGCACTGAGGACTACACCAACGATCCTGAAAAGGAATGGTACAAGCCGGAAGAAATAAATTTTAGTGAGGAAGAACCGGAGTGGGACGGTACGGAGGATTATACAAATAATCCTGAAAAGGAATGGTATAAGCCTGATGAAATAAACTTTGCTGAGGAAGAGGAAGAATGGGACGGTACAAGCGACTATCAGCCGTATATTCCCGAAAAGCCTAAGTCACGCAGGAAAAAATGGTGATTGTAGGCTGATTTGCTTGTCAAATCACTCTTTATTTTGTGCAAATGTACAGTTGATTTTTTGCTTGAAATCGTATATAATATCCCTTGTTATGATTAAATTGGGATAGTTGATATAACAATCCCCACGCGGTTATTTGGGCAGAACAGAGAAGGAGACAACATGAAATTAAAGAGATTAACAGCTTGTGCCGTTATATCAGCAGCTATGCTGATGCAGATTACAGCTTTTGCTGATGAAACAAATGAAAAAGATTATACTGATAATTATTTTGCAGTGGATAATGTGCTCGAATTAGACACAGATGATGATTCATTAAAAACTGTACTTATAGTAAAGGTTGATGATACAAACGATGAGGAATATCAGGATACAGACATTGTATATGTAAATCAGAGCAGCTCAGGCTTTAATACGTCAACTGCTTTTATGATTAAAGCAGATCCTGAGGCAGGGCTTTACAAGGTCATTCTCGGCGGTGGCGCTTCAGCATCAGTAAACTATTTTAACATAGGTATGACGCTTAAAGAAGCTGATGTTGATATGGATAGCGGAGCTGCAGAAGATGGCTATATAGAAAGCTATACATCTAACGGAAGCGAAGTATATAAAAAAGGATTTCTTAAAACGGTAACAGCTGATGAATGTAACGCATACAAGTCAATCAAGCTTGTAGAAAATCAGGTTGTAGGAGCGTGGTCGCTGACAGGCGGGGAGTCTTCAACAGTTACATCAGGTGAGGGTGATGTTCTTATGGGTGTACAGATATACAACATTCCCGATGGAGATACAGCAGATAATCTTAAAGTTTATTTGAGCACAGATGAGATTTCGACAGCGGAGGTGGAGACAGAATGAAAAATTACATAAATCCTGAAATGAAAATATCTATGTTTGAGCAGGTTATCTCTACAACAGAGGTTGCTGTAGAACCATCGTATGTAGATGCGATTGCAAATCCCGAAGAGAATACTCGGATAATAAGATATAACGTGGATTATGCAAAGGTTAAGGAAACATTGAACTTTCAGTAAATTAAAAGCTTAACGGCAGAGCGAAATTCGCTCTGCCGTTTGGTTTATTTATAAATTTTTAATTTTGTGAGCAGGCTGTATATTCTGCTGCCGCCGGGCAAAAGAGAAATATCGGTTTTATCCATTGTGTGTGTGATAAGAATAAGAGCTATATATACAACTGCTGCAATAGCTATTGCGACGAGTGTTGCTACGAGGTTTGCGATGTATCCTGTGCCGCTCAAAAGTCTGTAGAGCAAGGTATATGCACCCCATGCTGTGCCGCCCATAACAACAGCTGCCGCAAGAGGCTTTATGATATATTTCTTCGTTGATATTTTGAGCGGTATATATTTTATAAGTACGAGGAAACATACTAAGAATGCAACCACCTGACATACGATTGATGATATTGCCGCACCATAGATATTTATCTCGGGTATTCTTATAAGAGTAAGGTTTAATATAACTTTAAATATACAGCCAATAAGAATGGCAAGCGCAGGTACAAAAACCTTGCCTATGCCCTGCAATGCGCCTGTGAGAGTCTGTGTCAAGGCACTGAACACAAGTGCGACTGCCATGATTGAGAGTAAGTCGGCACCATCCGGTGTTGAGGGGTATATAATGTTATATATAGGCTGTGAAAGCACCATAAAGCCTATTGCACACGGAAGTATGAGCAGTATTGATATAAGGAATGAATAAGAGGTTTTCTCTGATGCTTCCTTTGTATCGCCCTTTGCGAGTGCGCCTGAGATTGACGGAACAAGCACTGTTGCAAAGGCAATGTTCAGTGCGAGCGGCATATTAAAGATTGTATCGCTCTTTGAGAGCATTCCGGATAATGCTACTGCGGCATCATTCAGCTGTTCAGCGGTGGGTGCGGCAATTGCCGCTGCATTGCCTATTGCGGGGATTCCGTTTGCAAAAGCGGCTTCAATTCCACGTGTGATGGTTGCCACGTCTACTACACGGTTTATTGCTGTTATAATTGATGAGAGCGAAATCGGAACGGAAAGCATTAATATCATTTTCATCAGCCTGCCGGTTGAGGTTTTGATTTCTTCACCGGTTGAGAGCTGAATTTTCTCGCTGAGCTTCTTTCGTTCTTTTAAATAGAAGATTGCAAGATATGCAAATGAAAGCATTGTTGCAATTGAGCTTGCGGCGTTTGCCCATGCCGCCATAAGCTCGGGCGGCGTTGTTTTGCCGATGCTGTCTGCAAGCATTGTATATTTACTGAGAGCTTTCATTATATCGGGCATTGTGCCGACTGTGAGAACAACAAGAACTATCGTCAGGGTACACTTAAATACCTGTTCAAGCATCTGCGAAAGGCTCGTTGCACGCATATCGTTAAGTCCCTGGAAATATCCTCGTATTACTGATGATATACATACAAAGAATACCGACGGTGCCAATGCTCTCATAACGTACTGCGCACCGTCCATATTCATCAGATGAACAGATATGAAATCTGCTCCGAGATACAGTATAGCCGCACATATTATGCCTATAACCGAAAACAGCTTAAATGCGGTTTTGAATATCCTGTGTGCACTTTTGTAGTCATTAAGCGCTACACGTTCCGAAACCATTTTCGCTATTGCGTTAGGTATTCCCACCGATGATATTGCAAGCAGAACGGTATACACCTGAAAGCCTGCATTATAAAAGCCGTTACCTGCGTTACCAAAGCCCTCTATATTAGTTATAACCATACGGTATATAAGTCCCAAAAGCTTGACCATTATCTGTGCAAATAATATTATAGCAACATTCCCCATAAAGGAATGTGATTTTTCGTGTTTACTCATTTTTAGTTCCTTTCGAATATTGTATATGTATATTATACGCTCATTGAATGGATTTTTCAAGGGGTAATTTGTAAATTACACCTCATCCACCGCAAGCGGTCCCCCTTCCCCTCAAGGGGAAGGCTTTCGGGTGGGTGG
>CAYMCT010000188.1:0-3565 GCA_964389075.1 uncultured Lachnospiraceae bacterium | reverse complement strand
TAAAACGATAAAAAATTATTATAATATGTTTATTTTTAGGTATAAACATACTTTTTTCTCAAGAGCTTGAAATAATGTTGAAAAATGAGCAGCAACGCCTGACAGGGTGCGTAAATACGCCGAGGTAAGCGGTCGGTTATGTCTTATACTATAAGAAACAGCCCGGTCGAGCAGAAACGACACCAGTGCAAGAATATATCCTGCGATAATAAGTTTGAGAGAAAGAAAAACAGTCTGAAACAATGTAACACCTCCGATAACTTTTAGTCTGTTCAGAAATTTATGCTGTAAACGTGACAATTTTTGTGTAATTAGGTAAAAAATATAATATATGTTTGTGTACCATAAATTACATTGACTGCATATGCCCAATATGGTAAAATTGTAATATAAGAGATAATGCTGTAACCAAAATGTAATATTAAACTTTTGGTAATTATATTGACATTCATTATCAGTGGTAGTATAATACTAATCGAACAGCAAAACACAATATATAGTATACAGGAGAGGAGAGAGTAACAAGATGAGGGTTATTAAAAAGGACGGAACCAAAGAAGAATTTAATATTGATAAAGTAGTTGTAGCCGTAAATAAGTCTGCATTCCGCGTGCTTGTGAAGTTCACAGACGAGGAAATAGATTTCATCTGCAAGTTTGTAACAAAAGCGGCTGACGATATGAATGCTGAAGAAATTCAGATAGCTGAAATGCATAACATAGTAGAGGGTGCTCTTGAAAAGGTTAATCCTAAGGTAGCAAAGAGCTACCGTGACTACAGAAACTATAAGCAGGATTTTGTCCAGATGCTGGATGAGGTTTATAAAAAGAGCCAGTCCATTATGTATATAGGTGATAAGGAAAACTCAAATACCGACAGTGCATTGGTATCAACAAAGCGCAGTCTTATATTCAACCAGCTCAACAAGGAGCTTTATAAAAAGTTTTTCCTTACAACAGAGGAGCTGCAGGCTATACGTGACGGATACATATATATCCACGATATGAGCGCACGCCGTGACACAATGAACTGCTGTCTTTTTGACGTTGCAAACGTATTAAAGGGCGGTTTTGAGATGGGTAACCTTTGGTATAACGAGCCAAAGTCGCTCGACACTGCGTTTGACGTTATCGGAGATATTGTGCTTAGTGCCGCATCACAGCAGTACGGCGGTTTTACAGTGCCGTCAGCAGAGCTGATTCTTGAGCCGTATGCAGAAAAGTCGTATGAAAAATATATAGAAAAATACAGAGAACTCGGTCTTGACGCACACAAATGCGAAGAGCTCGCATTAAAGGAGATTGAACGTGACTTTGAGCAGGGCTTCCAGGGTTGGGAGTACAAGTTCAATTCAGTATCATCAAGCCGTGGTGACTATCCGTTTATAACAGTTACTGCCGGTACAGGTACAGGCAGATTTGCGAAATTATGTACAAAGGTTATGTTCCGTGTAAGAATGAACGGTCAGGGTAAGCCGGGATTCAAGAAACCGGTGCTTTTCCCGAAGCTTGTATTTCTGTATGACGAAAGCCTTCACGGACCGGGCTGTGAGCTTGAGGACGTGTTCGAGGCAGGAATCGACTGTAGTGCAAAAACAATGTATCCCGACTGGCTAAGCCTTACAGGTGAGGGATATGTACCGTCAATATATAAAAAATACGGCAAGATAATATCACCAATGGGCTGCCGTGCGTTCCTTTCTCCGTATTATGAGCGTGGAGGAATAGAACCGGCTGATGAAAATGACACACCGGTGTTTGTCGGCAGATTCAACATAGGTGCAATTTCGCTTCATCTCCCGATGATTCTTGCTAAATCAAGGCAGGAATCAAGAGATTTCTATGAGGTGCTTGATTATTATCTCGAACTGATTCGTCAGCTGCACAAGCGGACATACGACTATCTTGGTGAGATGCGTGCATCAACAAACCCGCTTGCGTACTGTGAGGGCGGCTTCTACGGCGGCAACCTCAATATCCACGACAAAATAAAGCCATTGCTGAAATCAGCTACAGCATCATTCGGCATAACTGCATTTAATGAGCTGCAGCAGTTATATAATAAGCATTCATTGTTTGAGGACGGCAATTTTGCCATTGACGTACTAAAGCACATAAATGAAAAGGTTAATCAGTTTAAGAAAGAGGATAATCACTTATACGCAATTTACGGCACACCTGCTGAATCACTTTGCGGATTGCAGGTAACGCAGTTCAGAAGCAAATATGGGGTAGTGGAGAATGTATCAGACAGAGAATATGTTTCAAACAGCTTCCACTGTCATGTTTCGGAGGACATCACTCCTATTGAGAAGCAGGATTCAGAGGTTCGTTTCTGGAACCTCTCAAACGGCGGTAAAATTCAGTATGTCAAGTATCCTGTTTCATACAACAGAGAGGCTATAAAAACGCTTGTACGCCGTGCTATGCAGATGGGATTCTATGAGGGGGTTAATCTGTCGCTTGCGTATTGTGACGATTGCGGTCATGAGGAGCTTGAAATGGATATATGCCCGAAGTGCGGTTCAAAGAACCTGACTAAAATTGACAGAATGAACGGCTATCTTTCATACTCACGTGTAAAGGGTGATACAAGACTTAACGATGCTAAAATGGCAGAGATTGCTGAAAGGAAAAGTATGTAATGAGATACCATAACATAACAAAGGATGATATGCTCAACGGCGACGGATTGCGTGTAGTATTATGGACGGCAGGCTGCGAGCATGAATGTCCCGGCTGTCAGAATCCGGTTACATGGGATATAAACGGCGGTCTTGAATTTGATGATGCCGCAAAGCAGGAGCTGTTTGCAGAGCTTGATAAATCGTATGTATCGGGTATAACATTTTCGGGCGGTGACCCGCTGCTCAAATGTACACGTACCGAAATGACAGCTCTGCTGAAGGAAATAAACAGCAAATACCCTGACAAGACAATATGGATGTACACCGGCTACAAATGGGACGATGTGAAGGATTTAAAGCTGATGCGTTATGTAGATGTATTAATTGACGGCAGATTTGTGCTTGAGCTTCTGGATACCGCATTAAAATGGAGGGGCAGCTCCAATCAGAGGGTAATAGATGTAAAAAGAAGCATTTTACTTGAACAGGTAGTATTATTCTGCGACTAAACCGAAAAGAGTTCAGACCGTAACAGTCTGAACTCTTTTGTATATTAGCCTAATTTTTTCGCTGCTTCAATGGCAATGGCACATTCAACACGTTTCTTCTCAAACTCGCAGGCGAGAGCATATGGTTTGTTTATATCTCCATTGAAGTTGAATGCGTTTGCACTGCAACCGCCGCTGCAGTAGAACTTAGCGAAGCAGTTACGGCACTTGTCTTTTGTATATATATTTGATTTCTCAAAATAATCACGAATTTCCTTGTTGACATCACCGTTGTGAACATTACCCATAAGGAAATCCTTGTTGCCGACAAACTGGTGGCACGGATATAAATCGCCGTCAGCAGCAACTGCAAGGTATTCGTGTCCGGCACCGCAGCCCGAAAGACGCTTAACCGCACAAGGTCCCTGGTCAAGGTCAATCATAAAGTGGA
>CAYMCT010000187.1:0-3577 GCA_964389075.1 uncultured Lachnospiraceae bacterium | reverse complement strand
ACGGCGATAATGTACCGTCATATATGCAGGGTATGATTATAAGGAGCAGTGCATGGAAATGGAAAGATATTTCCGATACCGACTGGAAGAATGTGTATTATACCAACGGATATATACTCCGTCAGAATATGACGCCGTTAAATGTTTTGGAGCTTGCCGCATATGCATACAATAACTATGAAGATTTAGGCTACAGCGAAAGTGAAAGAGCAGAACTGCTTGACAGGATAACCGAAACGGTTGACTTTATGTGTCGTGCACAAGGCTCAAACGGAGGCTTTTTCTCAAATGATGGCTGGATTGGCGGGCCCGAAAGACGTGAGGCGACAGGTAACAATCTTACAGGCTTCGGACTGCGTTCGATTGGCGGTGCTGTGCTTGATGTATGGGACAGCATAACCGAAGATATGAAAAACGAGCTTATAGATTCCGATGCAGACGGTATAGCGGATACTGCCAGAATCGAAGCTTGGACTGAAATGTGTGCAGCTGCACGTGACTATCTCATAACATTAGAGGGTGGTTACGGTCATGCACCAAATCAGGATGCAGCGAATTCTATTGCGGCACTCAATTTTGATGCGGTTTTAAGAAAAGCAAACAGTAGTCTTTCTATGAAAAAGGGTTCTGCAGGTACGGTAATAGATATTAATTTCGGACTTGCCAAAAACCTCGTCACATCAGCATATTGGGTATCACCAAAGGGTACAATACTTGAAAACTTTGGTTCTGTTCATGGTGGTTATTCAGGAGATTACGGTGCAAATGCTATTATTGAATTATCTGAAATTGCAAAAATAGCTAAAGAAAATTACGGATTTGATTATAAGAAATATGTAAACAATCTGTACAGCACGATAGATAACTACTATTTCACAGGTAAAAAAATATCCAACGGCAGTTTTGTTCCGCAGCTTTATACCGAGGGTGTAATTTCTAACCGAAACGGATACTATCCCGGTACGGAACGGTATCCGATAGACGTATACAGTGCATTGACATCAAAAAACGATACAGCACTCAAGATAATTGAAAAATATCTTGAACAGCAGACTATATCTGAGGTTGACGGCTTGAAAACATCTAATGTGCATTTTGAAGAAAATATAATCCAGTTTGTTGACCTTTATGATAAGTTTGATGAAATAATTTCTGCCTGTGCCGAACGTGACATAGGCTCATATGATTTCGTTATGGAGAATGATGATATAACTTCGTATGCATGGGCTGATGAAATGGCACGAAACGTAGTTATAAAGGATAACGGCAAGCGTATATATATGGCACTTAACTGGCGTAATCCTGCATATTCAACTACTATTTACAATACGCCGTACAGTAAGGACAAGCAGTCGATAATGCGTAATAATTTGTGCCGTGTCCATGCAACCAACGGATATTATGACTCGTACGGTTATGCCGATATGTATACCGACGGTTATGAAACATGGACAGAAATAAAAAACACTGATGCCTCAATGCAGGCACTTATGGTAACGAAGTATGACTGCTATACTATTATAATGAACAGTTCGACTGCTGAAAAGTCATGTAATGACTTTACCGATACCGACTGGCTTGACAGAAACAAAAGCTATAAGGATTTAATAAGCGGTAAGATTTACAGCTTTAACGGAACGCAGTGGCAGAGCGAAGCTTCACTTTCGGTTGCACCGTCTGAAACTATGGTGTTAAAAGAAATTGCTTTTGAAATATCAGAGCCTGTTATTAAAAACGGAATGGCAGTTGTGGAGTTCACAAATAACACAGATACATCGAGGGAGCTTATTGTGTATTCAGCTGATTACAATACAGACGGAACACTTAAAAGAGTTGACGTATCGGAGCATACCGCAACCTTGGGCATAAGCAGGGCAGAGCTTGATGCGACAGATAATTCAAAAATATTTATTTGGAATAAGAAGATGAAACCAATAGGAGATTAATAATGAATACAACAGCTTACTTATTTTCACATTTTAAAGGTACACAGAAAACTCCTGATGATGAGCAGGTGTATTTTGCTGTATCAAAGGACGGCTATACATGGCATAACTTAAACGGTGGTAAGCCGGTATTACGCAGTACACTTGGCGAGGGCGGTGTGCGTGACCCGCACATTATGCGTTCGCATGACGGTAAGAAGTTCTTTTTGATAGCAACCGACCTTTATATATACGGTAAATGGACAGAATCAAAAGAGGGCTGGTATCGCTGTCAGAGAGAGGGTTCAAAGTCTATTATGATTTGGGAATCAGAGGACTTAGTGAACTGGTCAGAACAGCGTATGGTTGAAGTTGGCACACCCGATGCCGCTTGTGCTTGGGCACCCGAATGTATTTATGATGATACAAAAGGCGATTATTTCGTTTACTGGTCATCACGCTGCGGCTTTGACAATCACGAAAAGCAGAGGATATACTCTGCACATACAAAGGACTTTGTGACATTTACAAAGCCTGAACTGTATATCGAGCGTGATTTCAGCGTTATTGATACAAGCATGATAAAAGCAGGGGATAAGTATTATCGCTTTACAAAAGACCATGATAAGACACAGATATTTATGGAGGTATCAGACAGCCCCGAGGGCGAGTTTAAGGAAATAGAAAGCTTCACAATGCGTGGCGAATCAGGCTATGAAGGACCTACAGCATACAAGATGAACGGCGAGGATAAATGGTGTGTGCTTATGGACGCATTCGCAACCGATAAGGGTTATCAGCCGTTTTTGACTAATGATTTGGATTCGGGAATATTCACACCGCAGGAGGGCTTTAATACACCCGACCCGTTCCGCCACGGAACAGTTATGCCGATAACGGACGAGGAATACAACAGACTTGTTGAAGAATACGGAATATAACAATATAAGATTTTTAAATATATTTGAATTTTGACAATTCAAATATTTGTAAGCAATTGAAGTTGCTTTGTGTTAATTAATGTGATAAAATTAATATGCTAAAACATATAGCAATTTGGTGTGTCTGCCGGGACACACTAAAGAAAAAGAGAGAATGGAGGAAATTTTGAAATGAAATTAAAGAAGTTAATTGCTGCTGTTTCTACTGTGGCAATGCTGGGTAGTATGCTTTTTGCCGTTCCTGCAAGTGCTGCGGAATCAGGTGATACCGGGGCAGTAGTGGCTGCTGTGTCAGCTCAGGTAAGAGCATATGATTCGTCTTTCACTCAAAAAAATGCAGTTGCAACCAAAACCGGTGATCAAACGATTGAAATGACACAAAAGGAAGGTACGTATTTTGGTGCATACTATAGTTTTGAGAAAATGGATATTCCTGCAAATGCAGAAATTACTTCAGCTACTCTTACAATGACTAAGGGTGATGACTATAAACTGCGTGATTTTAACGTAATTGCTCTTGCTATCACAGATGCAACATCAACTGATTCAGACGTGATTTTTAATGCTGTATCAGCTGCATACAGCACAGGAATTCCGATAGTTGCTAAAGAAACTTCAGCAAATGAAGCGCCTATAGTAGGTGATGTCACAAGTATATTTAAGAAAGATTCAGCAAATGCGTTTTTTGTTACAAACGCAACTGTTGAAAAT
>CAYMCT010000186.1:2530-3595 GCA_964389075.1 uncultured Lachnospiraceae bacterium | reverse complement strand
TTTTCTCCCTTGTCAACATCTTTTTTTGTTTTTTTTATCTTTTGTGTATTTTGTTAGGTTGTTTTTATGTTTACTCTGTTTTACAACTACAATTTTACCAAATGCATTACTTATTATTTCCATTTTTATTTATTATATACAAAAACAGAGGGCCGTTTTTGTACAGCCCTCTGAAATTTTTATATTGTATTATTCAGCTATTCCTTTCATTATGGAAATGTTATCCAGAGTCTGAGGAGCAGCTGAATATCCATATATTGTCTTCATCTGTGCAAGATTTGCACCAGTAATGGTTGTTTCACTGATTACATACTCTGAATTATTGCTGAGATTTTTAATTTTTCCTGAAATTGTCATTGCCTCAAAATCAAGTTCGAGCAATACTCTTACCCACTGATTGCTTACAGATGCAACTTTAGTATTCGCACTTGTAGCAGTCGCATTAATTGAGTAGGTCGTTCCGCCCGTTCCGCCTCCATACAATGAGAACAGAACCGTTCCGTCAGCATCCGTTATGTCAAAGCTTGAATATCTGGTTTTCGTTGCATCAGCTCTGCTTACCCAATCAAAACTTAATGTGAGCTGTTTTTCCGCTGTTATAGCTGAGCTAAATGTTTTAACATCAGAATTTTGTCCGCCTGTATTTGTTCCGGAATTACTAAACAGATACAACGTTCCGTCAGTTACACTTACATTACCGTCTTTACCTTCTACAAAGCCCCAATCATCTGTAATTAACGAGAAATCTTCATAATCGTAATATAATCCGTCTATCTTCTTATATACAACATTTATTTCATTTCCGTCAGATGGTCCATTGAGAACATCAATAGTAAATGAATCCGATGCCTCACTGTCATAAACATATACATCATAAACGTCTGCATTATCAGCATTTGCTATCTTTACAGCCGCAGTATACTCATCACCTTCTAAAACGAATTCCTCTCCTGCATATATATCAACACCATCAACCGCTGTAATTTCCTCTGATTCTCTGATTTCATTTCCATCAGCATCAAGATAATTTACGGTTACAGATGTAGGCTGAGTTGTTTTTTGTGT
>CAYMCT010000186.1:0-2520 GCA_964389075.1 uncultured Lachnospiraceae bacterium | reverse complement strand
TGTAATCGGAACGGTAATAACTCCATCGTCTGCTGTAAGTGTGCCTGAATAATCTTCATATCCGTTACACGTAGCAGTAACCTCATACGATTCATCGTAAAGACCTATTTTAAATTCACCACTGGAACCTACTGTATATGTATTACCCGCAATAACAACAGTGACACCCTCCGGAGCCTTTACTGTTGTGAGAGTCGGAATAACAGCATCTGTATTCTCCGAACCCAAATCATAAATCTTCATGTTGTCGAAATATGCTTTACCGGTTCCAACTGTGTAGAAAGAAGCTCCGTCAATTACAGGTAAGGAAGCCGCAGCTAAAGCGCTTGTCTGTATGTTCAATACTTTTCCGTTTTTGTCTGATACTACAAAATACTGATTCATTGAAGCTTTATCGAACATTACCCTGACGTTTACCCACTCGCCTGTATCTAAACCTGTTGTAGAACCTGCTATGTATTCGCCTATGCCGGTTATAAGTGTCATACCTGAGCCTGAGAACTTGGCATCGAACTCCCATATAACAGGCTTATCAACTGCTTTATCTTCTAATGTTACCGGTGATTTAAGAGTAAACTTAACACCTCTGGAATTTGTTGAATATCCGTCTGATGAACATTCGAGATATCTGTTTTCTGCACCGTTAACAGTTTCTGAACTGATTTTAGCATAGACATTTCCCGAAGCTGAACCGTTCTGTCTGTATCCCGCATACAGCGTGAAATTACCCATTGATATAGGATCAGGTGCACTTCCCTTATCTGACTCTGTACCCAGCTGTGCAATCTTAATGTCTGTGGAGTATTCGTCAAAATTATCTTCCAGATAGAAACCTTCATGCACAACAAATCTTGCGTAAACAGTGGTATCGCCGTTTACTCTTGCATTAAATGTCTTTGCATAGCTCAACGGTTCGCCTGATGCATCTGCCGTTGCATACCACGCATCAAACTTATAACCTGCATTGTTTGCAGCTGTATATGTTACGGTTGTTCCGATTTCTGCTGTATCCGCTGTTACGGTTACAATACCCATTTCCTCACTTGAGTCTGATGTAAACGCTGTATTTACATTATATACCGGAAGATCCTCTTCCCTGTCGTTTAATGTAACCGCAAGATCTGTTAAATCGAACACTGCATTGGTTGCTGAAATCTTCAACGCCGAAACTGATGACGGCTTAATTTCGTCAGCACTAATGTTGTTAAATGATTCAACAGCTATCGGTTCGCCTGTAACACCACCGACAGTTAAAGTATATTCTCCCTTGTTCATATCAAGCATATATGAGAAATCAACCCATTCACCTGAATTTACACTGTCATTCGGAAGTGCCATACAATCAATCTGATTACTTCCATCTGAAAGCTGGATTTTCACATCACCTGATGTATACTTTATCTTGCCTGACACGCCTACAAGCCCTGATGACACAGCTGAAACAAGACTCTTTGTCATTGTACCGCTGCCTGCAAAGCTACCATACCAAAGATCATCTGTATTCTTTGAAGTTGCAGTAACACCACTAATTGACCATCCATTCTTATCGGTGAATGTTGAATCAGCCTTTACTCCATAATAGTGGAAGGTCTCCGGTCCATTTAACGAATCGTTTGTTAAAATATAATCATATGTTATAGGTGTATATTCTCCGTTTGTGTAAGGACGCAATGTAAGCGGATATCCCTCTGTATCCTCCATGCTCCATAAGAACACCTTAACTGTCTGACCATCTTCTACAGTTAAATCTGAACCATCAAATGCCAGAGTCTGAATACCTGCGCCTGTTGAATTATCAACCCAGCCCACATATTCCTCTGTATCAGTTGCTTCATTTGAAATTGCAAGCTTTGCAAGAGTGCCGTCACTGTTATACACAGCTACAATTCCTCTACCATAAGTTAGCATTATATTATTATCAAGAACTTCAACATCAGCTGAAACAAGCTTTCCATCATCGTCAAAGTCTAACATTCTTACTCTTGTCGGATACTTGTATTCCGATACAGCATCCGGCCAACCTGCACCGCCTGCCCAGCCTGCATCCATAATCTCCTGTGAAACAGGCGACCAGACAGCTCCTGACGGTGTAGAATCATCTGCCGGAACCGTACCCTCATATGTCGTTAAAAGCTCAATAAGAGCAGGATACTCTGCTATCTTCTCGTCAGCATCAGTGAAGAAATAATATGCAAGAGCCTGTGCACCCACATCATTTGGATGTGTTCCGTCAGTTGAACCGCCCTTTGCCGTTGTGAAATAATAGTTTACAAGCTTTGAGTTGTTTACATACTCAGTACCCATAACAGTACCCTTTGCACTGATTATACTAAACCAGTCAAGTGACGGCTGATTCAAATCAACAAATGCAACATTTGTTACCGTTGATGTTTTTTCACCGGCAAGGAGTGATGTCTTATATTCCTCCGCTGCATCTTCACCGCTTGACTTATATGTACTTACATATGTACTTGCTGCTGTTTCACCGCCCCAAAGCATACAGTCAACATATCCCTTTGC
>CAYMCT010000185.1:350-3633 GCA_964389075.1 uncultured Lachnospiraceae bacterium | reverse complement strand
CACCGGAGGAATTGGCATTCTATTCAAATGCAACAGCGGATATCGAGTTCATGTTCCCGTTCGGCTGGGGCGAGCTTTGGGGAATTGCTGACAGAACAGATTATGACTTGAAGCAGCACATGGACCACAGCGGTGTAAGCATGGAGTATCAGGATCCGGTTACAAACGAGAAGTACGTTCCGTACTACGTAGAGCCGTCGTTAGGTGCAGACAGAGTTGCACTTGCATTCCTTTGCGAAGCATATGACGAGGAGGAGTTAGAGGGCGGCGACAGCAGAGTTGTACTTCGTTTCCATCCTGCACTCGCACCGGTTAAGGCAGCCGTTCTTCCGCTTTCAAAGAAGCTTGACGAACAGGCAACTGCCGTATACGAGCGTCTCTGCAAGAAATATAACTGCGAATACGACAATGCCGGTTCAATAGGTAAGCGTTACCGCAGACAGGATGAAATCGGTACACCATTCTGTATCACATTTGACTTCGAATCAGTCGAAGACGGTGCAGTTACTGTACGTGAAAGAGATTCAATGGAACAGACACGAATTAAGATTGATGAGCTTGAAAAGTTCCTTGATGAAAAACTCTATTTCTAACACAAACCAAAAGAGCAGATGCTTTTCGAATGCATCTGCTCTTTATTTTTCTGAAATCAATAAGTTACAATACTGAATATTATAACATCACTGGTTGTTGCTCCTGACGAATAACGATAGCTTATACCCTCTGAATCCAAAACTGACAGCAATTCATAGAAATCCGCTATTTCCATCTGGTATCCGTGCCCTGAGTTAATCGCCCCAAGCTCACTCATATGCGCTGTTACTTCCACAACATTGTTTACGCTTACAATAAGCTGTTCTGAAAATTCTTCTGTTCTCGGTTTCTTTATGCTTTTTTCAGGTATGTCATAGTATCCTATAGCAATCTCATATTCACCCGCTGCAAGCGAATAATTTTCTACCGCCTCAGGTTCTTCTGTTACTATCGGCTGTTCAGTCGCTTCAGGAATGTAATAAACTCCCCTTGCTATTGTATATTTGCCTTTAGTATCCTTTTCTATAACCGGTGTTGTTTCTGCATAATCAACTGATGCAGGCAATTCCGGCTCAGATGTTGCGATAACCTCCGGCTGCGGAATTACAGTCGGTGACGGTGTTGATACAGTCACTTTCTTTTCAGTTGCCTTCTTAGGTATAACAGCAGACTTCTTTGTCGTTTTTTTCTCAGCTTTTACCGGCTGCTGCTTCTTTTTCTCCACTGTTACAGCAGGAGTCGGCTCCGGCTCGGGTACAGAAGCTACTGCTTCAATCGGTTCTGCAACCGGCTCGTATGTTGCGGTTTCTATGATTGTTGTTGTGCTTATTACGCCATCATTATCTTTTTCAGTAAGTCTTTCGCTTATTGATTTATTATTCAGACCCACAACCAATCCAACTACCAGACACGCCGCTATTGTTGCATATCTATACGAATTATTCTTTATGCTATTAAGGATATTAAACCTGCCTGATACAAGCGGCAACTCATCAATCTGCTTATTCACCTTCGCAATGAGGTCTGCCGGTGGCTCCGGACACGGAAGAGCCGACACTGTAGCCGTTATTGATTTGAAAAATTCATATTCTTTACAACAGCTTTCACATTCCACTGAATGACGGTCTAAATCTAATAATTCCACCTCTGTCAGATTTTCATAGTTATCTAACAGCTTAAAGAATTCTGAACAAACCATCTGTGACTCCTCCTTTCCTTTGATAATATCTCAATAATTGTCTTGTCTGTATTATATTAGACGTTAAATTATCAAAAAAGTTCCCGCTTTGATAATAATTTTTTGCGCAATGCGGTTCTTGCTCTGTTAAGCCTTGATTTTACTGTGCCTTTCGGACATTTCAGTATTGCAGCAATCTCATCATACGAAAGCTGTTGCATATCCGAATACACTATTATTTCTTTATATTCAGCCGGAAGCGCATTAATCGCCTCCCGCACTGCTTTCTGTCTCTCATTCAACTCAAGCTGCTCCTCAGGCGTAGCCGACTCTGACGGCAGCTGCATCGCTGAATCGTTTTCATCGTCGGAATCAAGACTTACAGAAACACCACGTCTCTGACGTTTACGGAGTATGTCATTACATACATTTGAACAAATTCTGTACATCCACGTTGTAAACGACGACTCGCCTTTAAATGAGGCGATTGATTTATATATCTTTATAAATACCTCCTGAGCTGCATCCGATGCATCCTCATAATCGGAAAGCATTCCATATGCTATGTTGAAAACCTGTTTCTGATACTTTTCCATAAGCACATTAAAAGCATCACGGTCACCGTTTTTGCAACGTGATATCATTTCCTGTTCTGTCAAATCGCCTCACCACCTTTCTCCCAGCGTTTTTTTAGTAGGTCTTAATACGCTCCATATATGCCTCGTACGATGCACGGATATCCGCCATACAGTCACCGCCAAACTTTTCAAGAAATGCATTTGCGATTTCGAACGCTGCAGCAGCCTCCACAACCACAGCACACGCCGGAACTGCACACGCATCAGAACGCTCTACAGACGCCTTATGCTCCTTCTTATCTACGATGCTTGCGGTTCTGAGCGGATTATATAAAGTAGGAATAGGTTTCATTGCCGCACGTACCACAATCGGCTCACCGTTTGACATACCCCCTTCTATTCCTCCGGCATTATTTGTAAGTCGCTTAAAACCGTTATCATATGCGATTTCATCGTGTACATTTGAACCGCAGGTTCTTGCTGTGTCAAATCCCATTCCGATTTCAACGCCCTTTATTGCCTGTACACTCATAACCGAGAATGCAAGACGTGCATCAAGCTTGCGGTCATAATGAACATAGCTTCCTAATCCTACCGGTACGCCTGTGATGATTGTTTCTACAATTCCACCGCACGACTCTCCGTTTTCTTTTATATTGTCAATGTATTCCATTGCTTTTTTCTCAGCCACTGCATCTCCAAAGCCTACCGGAGACTGTGCAGCACGTTCAAAGAAATCAGGCGCAGAAACATCTGCAGTATCATACACATCACCTATTGATACCACATGGCTGTTAAGCTCTATACCAAACGGCTCAATTATCTGCCGTACCAAAGCACCCATCGCCACTCTCGCCGCTGTTTCACGGGCCGACGCACGTTCAAGCACATTTCTCAGGTCATGATGGTCGTATTTCATACCGCCTGACAAATCTGCATGCCCCGGACGTGGAAATTCAACCGCTTTCTCTGATGTCGCTTCTTCAGTACCCAT
>CAYMCT010000185.1:0-340 GCA_964389075.1 uncultured Lachnospiraceae bacterium | reverse complement strand
TCAATCTTAATCGCAATAGGACTGCCTAAGGACACACCACCACGAACTCCTGATAAGATTTCAGCAGTATCCTTCTCTATTAACATTCTTCCGCCTCGTCCGTGACCTTTCTGCCGCTTCGCAAGACATTCGTTTATTTTATCAAGACTTATCTTAATACCGGCAGGAACACCTTCTACGATAACGGTAAGGCACTTGCCATGTGTTTCTCCGGCTGTAAAATATCTGAGCATAGTAATATTCCTTTCACATTTTATACTTATACTATTATATTCTATCACCTTTTCGACAGATTTTCAACCCCTTAGCTAATTTATTAATAAATTTTTATCAAAAACTC
>CAYMCT010000184.1:0-3655 GCA_964389075.1 uncultured Lachnospiraceae bacterium | reverse complement strand
GGCAGGGGACAGTGTGCTTATATCAGGTGTTATATACACAGCACGTGATGCGGCACACGAGAGAATGACACGCCTTCACGCTGAGGGTGTGGATTTCCCTATAGATTTAACAAATCAGGTTGTGTATTATGCAGGTCCGTGTCCTGCAAAGCCGGGCGAGGTTATAGGCTCGTGCGGACCTACTACTGCAGGCAGAATGGATGCATATACACCTGAGCTTTTAGATAACGGACTTGGTGCGATGATAGGCAAGGGAGTACGTTCAAAAGAGGTAGTTGAGGCTATAAAGAGAAATAAATGTGTTTATTTCGGTGCTATAGGCGGAGCAGGTGCACTCATTGCCGAGTGTATTAAAAAAGCAGAGATAGTTGCATATGACGACCTCGGTACAGAGGCTATCCGCCGCCTTGAGGTTGTAGATTTCCCGGCAGTCGTTTTGATGGACTGCGAAGGAAATGACTTGTATGAGGCAGGTCAGTCAAAATACAGAAAAATCTGATTAAATTTCCGTATATCGCACGCTTAACCTCACTTATGTATAAAAACATACACAGCGTTCGGTTAAGTTTATAACAGTCTGATTTTAAACAATAAAAAAAGTCCGTTCGGACTTTTTTTATTTCCTTTTATATGTTACAAACCTGAAGGTGAGACCTTTTTCTTCCATTAGCTCACCTTCTTCTGCGATTTCCCAGTCGGGAGATTCGTCAAGGTTTACCATAAATGTATCGGCATCATCAACTGTTGCGTTTACCTTTGTAACATATGCCGTGTCACAGAACGGCAACAGGTCACGGTAAAGTGACGCACCGCCTATTACATATACATTTTCGCCGGGCATACCCTTCAGATATTCCGCAAGCTCGCCGCCGTTGTGGCAAGCTATTACATTTTCGCGTTCAAAGCCTTCGTTACGTGTGAGAACGATGTTGGTTCTGTTTGGCAAGGCTCTGCCGCCGGGTAGGGAATCAAGTGTTTTCCTGCCCATAACAACAATGTTGTTTACCGTATGGCTCTTAAAAAACTTCATATCGGCAGAGATGTGGAACAGTAAATCATTCCCTTTACCTATTGCCCAGTTTTCTGAAACATTTACTATCAGATTCATAAATCAGTCCTCATCAATCAGGTTGGCATCACGTGCTGTTTTTAGGAATGAATCAATACCTTCACGGGCAGTTACCTCGTCAACCTCGTAGTCTGCAAGCATTGCTGATAAAAGCTCGTCATATGTGCAGCCGTCGGCAAGCTTTTTCCAGATGTATGCGCCTGTTTCGTTAAGTGTGATAAGTCCGTTAAATTCAACTGAAGCTTTGCCGATTGCTACAACAACATGTCTGTCTGCAACAGAGCGAAGCATAAATCCTTTTTTTGTTTTCATATATTATTTACCTCTTTCTTTATTTGTTCATACCTTTGTATGCAGTCTTTGCTGCATCAAGCTCCATATTACAGTAAAGCTTGTATACAGGTGTTTTTGTCATTACTTCGTCAAGTGTTGAGAGAAGCTTATCCATATCCTCCTCATTAAACGGACGGACTGTCTGATTGAGTATATTGAACAGTGCCTCATCAGGTGAGATTGGTTCGATGTGGTTCGTTGTATCGCGTCCCAGAACACATATTCCCTGAATAGGAACGCCATTGTTTACATTCAAATCCGTTTTACCTGAGAACGGTGTTCCGAACGCATATATGCCATTGTCTGTTATGCGTATTGCAGGCTTATCGTCGTTTAATATGTATGCACCGGGGAAGTTTTTAAGCCATATCTGTGTATGTGTTGATTTGCCTGTGCCGCACGGTGCACTGAATAAATATGCCTTGTCCTCATACACTACGCACGAGGAGTGCAGCAGCATACCGTCAAAATGAATAAGTGCGTTATAGAATTCTGCACCCATCCAGATATACTCAACCATTTCATAGTCAAGATGAGGATTTTTCGTAAGCTTTTGGTTTATAAACTCATCACTCAAATGTATTTTTATATTCGTGTCACGGTCACCCGTGTATTCGTATGCTTTGCTCTGATTCTTCAAGCGGGGGAAACGTACGTTCATATCAACGATAATCCCGGCTATATTGTATCTCATAATAAATATCCTTTCCGCTATGCCTTGTGATTCAAGGCTAATATAACTTATATATAATCATTATACACAAAATAAAAATAAAAAGCAAGTAAATTCATACAAATTTCAAAAAAAATATAGACAATTTTATTAAAATAGTGTATAATACAATTATTAGTATAATATTTAGCAAAGAAAGGAATAAAAACTATGAATAAGAAGTTTATATCAACTATTGCCGCATTGGCATTATGTATGGGCGTTGGTGTTACAGCCTCAGCTTTTTCTGATATGCCTGACGGTGAAATGGGTGCAGCGCTCCAGAGTGCTGTAGATGCAGGTCTTATGAATGGTGTAACAGACGATACTATCGCACCGTACGATAATATCACAAGAGCACAGATGGCAACAATCATCACAAGAGCTTTCAGTGCAACTGAAAAAGCAGACACAGGCTTTAATGATGTATCAGCCGGTGCATGGTATGCAGATTCAGTATCAAAAGCAGTTGCAATGGGCGCTTTTGAGGGTGATGATGATAACAATTTCAATCCTGAAAACAACATCACATTCCAGGAAACATATATTGTGCTTTCAAGAGTATTCGGCTTTGAACCGTACGAAATAAAGTATTCAGACGGCTCAACAGTGCTTTTGGGCGACTGTGATGCAACAGTTCTTGATGCATTTGGCGATAAGGGTGAAATTGCTTCGTGGGCAGTTAACGGTGCTAAGTACATAGTCGGTAACGGCGGCTGGACAGGCATTGACGGTAAGCTCAAGCCGACAGCATATATCACAAGAGGTGAGTTTGCTATACTTATGGATGCTGTTGTAGAAACATACATCGACCAGCCGGGAGAGTATAAGAATCTTCCTGACGGTCTTACAATGGTAAGATGCGGCGGAGTTACGATTGACGGCTTACAGACAAACAGCAATCTTATTATCACATACGGTGTTGATGAAAAAGGATGTAAGGTTACAAACTCAACAGTAAACGGTGTTACTCTTGTTCTTGGCGGAGCAGACAAAACTCCTGTTGAAAAGACAAATTCATCAGGTGTAACAAAGATGCAGCCGGACGAATCATATGTTACAATTGAAGGTAACTATTATGATGTAAGATTAAACAGCCCGTATGTATATCTTAACGCATCAAGTGCAACAGTAAAGTATTTCAAGGGCGTTGAAAACAGCCTTGTTTCTTTGTCATTCAATTAATAAAAACCATAAAGGAGTGTTTTGCGAAAAACACTCCTTTAAAATTGTAAATATTTTAAAATACATATTGCAATTTTTTCTGTTTTAGGGTATAATTATATTATGTATATTGTATGTGAAGGAGGTCCGGTTAATGGAACCAAAATATAAGCGAGTTCTTTTGAAGGTAAGCGGTGAGGCTTTGGCAGGCCCGCATGGCTTTGGTATTGATGAGGAAACAGTTACTGAAATTTCAAAAAACATTAAAAAAATTGTAGCTATGGGTGTTCAGGTTGCAATCGTTGTAGGCGGCGGCAATTTCTGGAGAGGACGTTCCAGCGAGAATATGGACAGAACAAGAGCTGACCATATGGGTA
>CAYMCT010000183.1:2075-3671 GCA_964389075.1 uncultured Lachnospiraceae bacterium | reverse complement strand
CATACTCTTGTAATTAATATCAGGCATATCCGATGTATCACGGTCAAGAGTCATCGGCTGATAAGTAAGACTGATACTCTCATAGCTCGCACCCGGTGCAAGCTTCCAGTAACGGGCACGGTTCATTGTGTTTATAATCGGGTCATGGTTAGCATGACGGAAAAGCTTGTTCTGTTCAGTCTGAATAATGCGTATTGCATCTATAAAAGAAGTTTCAGGCTCGATTATTGTTCTGAGTGGGAAGAAATGTATTCTTGTACCGCCCGAACGCTTTTCAAGTAACGTTCCGCGTCTTGCAATACAGCTCTTTATTGAAACGTCCTTTTCGTCGTTATTGAACTTTGAAAGAACGGTTCTGAGTCCCATCAGCAACAGACTTGCCATAGGCACGTTATTGTCAAGACAGAACTTCATAAGCTGATCTGACGGTTCTTTTTCAAGATGGTATACAGAAATTGCCGCCTCAGGACTTCTCGATACAACAATCGCACTGCGAAGGTCCGGATTGCCAAGCTCTCGTCTTTGAGTTATAAGGCGTCCCATACCGTTGAAATCCGTGTACATCTGCTCATCACGTTCAATTTCGCCCTTCCAGAACTCATCATCTCTTTGCTTTGCTGCCGAGCCTGCCTCATACTCCAAATCCTTTTCAACCTGCTTAAAATAAGACATCATCGGTTTTGGCATCGGTGTATCGTAGCAAAGTGCACAGTAGATTTCAAGCACATCACGGTTAAACATAATTATAGAGCTTGAATCCATCGTCATATGGTCAACCTTTAAATATATTCCGTTGTAGCCGCCCGGAAGCTTCACCATAACAACCTGATTCATCGGCGAATTATAACGCTCAAACGGAACAGCTGTCCATTTTCGCATCTCGTTATGTGCATCTTCTTCATTCCAGCCTGAGAAATCAAAGAACGGAATATCTCTGTCTTCAGTCGGAACAATGTATTGATATACCTCTCCATCCTCATCTTCAACGAATCTCAGACGCATACTTTCAATACGCTCATAGACCTTGTATATTGCCTGTTTCAACATACCAAAATCCACATCGTGCTGAATATAAAGTCCTGTACCGATATTCAGCACCTGATGCGGTGCATATTTTATGGTATAGTTATGAAGCCGCTGTGCTGCAGTAATCGGATAACACTGCATGACTGCACCGTTTATGTTGAATTCTCTCATATGATACTGTCCTTTCTTTATTGCATAAACTTTTTTATAAAATCAGAAACATAGCTTTCGTATAATTCCTGATTTTCATAATAGCTTGCAGCATGACCTGCATTTTCAACAATCAGAAGCTCTTTTTCCGATTTACATTCTTCAAAGTTCTTTTCGCTCATCCAGGTCGGAACAAAGTTATCATTCTTACCGTGAATGAACAGTATCGGACATTTTGTGACCTTTACCGCATCTAATGTTGAATAATCAGAAAAGCCATAGCCGGCAATTTTTTTACATAACATATTATTTATCCGCATTACCGGGAATGCAGGCAGATGATAATCCTTTTTCAATACGTGCGAGAATACATCAAACGGCGATGTAAATGCACAGTCTGCAATCACCGCCTTTACATTT
>CAYMCT010000183.1:0-2065 GCA_964389075.1 uncultured Lachnospiraceae bacterium | reverse complement strand
TTCGGAAAATTATGAAACCCCGAAGCCATAAGAACAGTTGCCGCACCCATTGACACTCCGTACAGCAGAATATCCTTTTCAAACCGGTTGTTAACATAATTCACCCAGGACATACAGTCATATCTGTCAAGTATACCAAATCCGATATATTTTCCTTCACTCTTTCCGTGTGAACGGTTATCAACAATCAAACAATCAAAGCCCTGTTTATGCAGAAAGACAGCCATTGATGTACAGTCATTCAAGCCGCAGCTTGTATATCCGTGAAATAATATAGCTATTTTCTTTGACTCCTCCGGAGCCTTCAGGTAATCAGCGTGAAGAGTTAAATTATCGTGGGATTTTATAGTTATGTGCTCTAAATCCTGAGCAAGAATCCATTCTTTATTGGGATGGATTATCTTTTTATACTCCTCCCATTGCTTCATATCCGCCATCTCGTCAAGATTAACTCTTAACTTATCCTGTCTCGGTATTACACGTTTAAAAAGTGTAATAGCCGTAGCAGATGAGCCTGCACCGCAAAGTAACAGCGCCCCACCGACAAGCTTCGCTGCTATTGATAAAGCCATTAATTCATCACACCTTCCGATTGTAAATTACACCATACAATGATATTTTACCATATATTCCTTATTCAGTCAAGCAAATTCAGCCATCAAATGCTTAAAAAAATCCGACAGCACAGAAAACAAAAAGCACTACTGCGCTGTAAGTTTTTAATAGAATACTTCTATAAGCTTCAAGCCGCACGCAGGAAGGGTTGCTCCGGCTTTTTTTCTGACTTTTGTTTCAAACAATTCGGGAATAATGCTTTTATCAAGCTTACCGGTTCCGATTTCAAACAGAGTTCCCGAAATTATTCTGACCATATTATACAGAAATCCGTTTCCGTTAATTCGTATTTTAATAATTCCGTCCTGCTCTGTTATTCTGATAGAATTAATTGTTCTTACTGTGGATTTTTTCGTTTTTCCTACTGAGCTGAAGCCCTTGAAATCGTGAGTACCCATAAGCAGCTCCGATGCCGCACGCATTTTTTCAACATCAGGAATTGTGCCGGCTGCAAAAACATATTTTCGCACAAAGACATCCGGCTTCTTCACGGCAATTGTATATTCGTATGTTTTTGAAGCTGCATTAAGACGGCTGTGAAACCGCTCGCCCGCCTCACATACAGATGTCACTAAAACATCTTCAGGCAGATACCGATTGAGGTAATCCATAATCTCGGTGCAGGTCATATCCGTTTCACATTTAAAATTCGCAGTCTGGCTCTCTGCATGCACGCCTGCATCGGTTCTGCCCGATGCATAGATTTCAACCTCTTTACCACACATTCTTAAAAGCACATTTTCAAATCGTTCCTGAATTGTATTCCCTGTATTACCCTGACGTTGCCAGCCGTTATACCTCGTACCGTCATACTGAACGTTAATTCTGTAATTTTTCATAAGCGCCCCTTAATTTCAGTCTGCCAAAGCCTGAGTTTAGTTATTGTCAATATTTGTTTTGTCGTCTATTTCAACAAGACCGTCAGGAGTTTCGACCATATCATGACGCTTGAGCAAAAATCTTCTGATCGCAAACAGCACCGCTATAGCCAGTACCGTAATCAGATTTTCCCACGCAGCGGCATGGCCTACAATAAGCTGACGTGCCAACGCAAACGCAAGCACCTCAATAATAGTTTCCGGTGTATGCTTACAAAGCATTTTTATAAGCTCCGCACCTATTGCAAGTGTAATTGCATCATCTAAAATTTTTACAAGTGAATCTGCACCGTTGAGATAAACTGACACATTTGCCGTATCAGCAATCAGACGCACTGCAAGAATTAAAATAGCAATACCTACAATCACCGATATCAGTAGCTCAAATAAATAACTCACCTCAAACATTTTGTCCTGAAGTTTTTTTCTCATAATACTCTCCTCCATTTTTATATGAAATAGTTTTGTACTCGTGCTCTGCATAGCCTTATTATAACAGTCATAAAAAAACTGTCTAAAACGTATTTACTATATTTTAACACATTTAAAAGTTATATGTCAAGTCAGGCTGC
>CAYMCT010000182.1:0-3711 GCA_964389075.1 uncultured Lachnospiraceae bacterium | reverse complement strand
GGCAATATCAGCAGAGCGTGCAAATAGCAATGATGAATATTACAGTCAGCACTATCAGTATCCGACCGACTATAATCCATATGACCACTGGGAGGATTATCCGTGCGAGTGGACTGCACAGGTAACGGAAAATGGATTTATTCCGTTGTCAGCGTTCACAAACGGAGAGAATCAAAAAATTAATCTTCGCTATCTCAATGAAATTAAAACAGACGGAATTACGTCAATTATACCTGTTGTTGCACAGACCGAGATAACAGGTGCAAGAGTAAATCCGTGGGGTAACGGTGTAAATATTGTATGGCAGAGTGCACAGGGCAATGCATATGACAGTGTTAAGGTATATGTAAAGAACGGTGAAACATTTGAAGAAGCAAATAACGTAATCGCAGGAACATCAAATGCACTTGTAACAGGTCTTGAAAATGGAGAATATACATTCAAGGTTACAACCGTTAAAGACGGCAACGAGTCAGAAGGTGTAGAGGTCAGCGGAACTGTTGACGGAATCACATATCTTGCTGAAGATTTTGAAGCAGGCGACTTGACAAGCGGTATGAATGTGTTGAGCGGTCAGGAAACACAGCCGATATATTCAGGTATAACCGGTACAGGTGCAGGTGTTGATATTTTGGGTGATGAGGATAATCATTATCTCGGAATGCAGAACGACTATACATCTGCAATTCAGACTGTAAATATGGTTATTCCGGGCGGACTTACCAAGGATATGACAGAATTGCATATGGATATTCTTGTTGATAAGCTTGAAAACACAATTTCGGCAGGACAGGTATATATTGAACTGTTCAATCCGACAACAGGTAAATCCTATGGCATAGACAAGGGTGATGATTTTGCTCTTGATGATAAGGAATGGCATAATGATTATACAATAAATCTTTCGGGCTTTAATCTCCCGTCAGATGAGGAAACGCTTTCACAGATTACGGTTCTCAAAGTAGGTCGTAAAGCTGTAGGCGGCGGTAATAACAACAGACGTGCTAAGATATATCTTGATAATGTTATGTTTATTGCCGAGGAGCCTGTATCAATAAAGAAATTAGAGCTTTCTTCTGCATACGCATATGAAAATAATACAGAACTTCCTAACGGAACAGCATACGATGCAACAAAGATAGGCTATCTGTTTGACGGTGACACTACAAATACCAATCTGTATTCAGCGTCAAAACAAAAACGATTGTATTTTGATTTAAGAGCTGAATATAAAATAGCAAAGATTGTAGTAACTGATTATACAACAAAGGGTACATTGGTTGTAGCAGGTTCAAATACTGATCCGACAACAATTTCAACACATGATGAAGCGTTCAAAACGATAATCAGAACTAACGGAAGTACACAAAACGGAGTAACTTCATCATATGAGGATATAACGGACGCGGAAGGAACTGCAATAGGCAGAAAAGCAACAGCGAATGATATTTACACAGTATCAGGCTTTGAAACTGTAAGATATATCTGTCTTGGCGACTGGTCAAACAGCCAGTCAGTAGCAGAGCTTGAAATATACGTTGTGGATGACGGTACAGAACCGGAGCCGTTCCCGACTCCTGATCCTGATGTAACGCCCGAGCCAACTGAACAGCCAAGTGAGGAGCCCACACCGACTCCTACTCCGGCACCGACAGCAGAACCTTTACCTGATGATGCAATAGTTGTAAAGGATCAGCCGTCTAATGTATCAACTACACAGTCAGCTAAGATTGACGAATACGGAAATACGAGAGATGTTGCCTATACTACAAATAATACATCAATATGGTATCTTGGTAATTATGATTTATCAGATATAGACAAGATAACAGCACGTTTAGGGTTAGTATCAAATAGTGACGGAACAGTTCTTCCACAGGTAAAGATAGCATATATGCCGCTTGACGGAAGCGAAATCAATGCAGAGTATATTAAAGCCAACAGCATAGATATAAGAAGTTCAGCAAAGATGGTCGCACAGATAGAGGGCAAGACGGAGCCTGTGGACGATACTGCAAACGGACATAAGTATCTGGGTGCATTGTATGAGGTTGATGCAGACGGAGTGCGTATCGCATCGGATGACACATACAGTGTATATCCGGGCGGAACAGCGTCGCTTGGTACAAATCTCACACCGCTTAAAACAACTGCGACAGAGGGCGAGGTTGCGTTGTTTATATATGCAACAGCACAGAAGTGCCGTGCAACAATAGATTATGTTATAATTGAAGAAACAGAAGAAATACCGCAGGAATTCAGTGCAGAGTTCGGAGATGCACAGAGAAGCGAAAAAGGTATCAGTATTCCGGTAACAGTAACAGGAACGGGAAGTCTTGATGCGGTAATCTATGTTGCAGAATATTCGGGTGACAGTCTGGTAGCTGTAAAGGCTGTGTCAGAAAAAACAATAACCGAAACTGATAATATAGAAGTTGAGTGCAGTATTTCGGCAGATAACACAGTAAAAGTATTTGTATGGGATGATTTACAGAAACCTCTGTCGGTAATGTCTGAAATAAGATAACAGATAATAAAGTAAAAGAGGTAGTGTCATTACTACCTCTTTTACTTATTGTATTCCGTTCCACTCGTCTTTCCAACGTATTGTCATATTGCTGTCATTGTCGAATTCGATAGGAAGAATGCTATATCCCGAGCTTTTTAAATCAAATCTGTGCCAGTGGTCAAGCATAAGATAAAATTTACCGTCAACCTCGAATATGTAAGTGCTTTGTCCATCGAAGGTTCTTCTGTAGTTTTCACCCTCACATGGGTTATCTATAAGCTTCCACTTGCCTAAAAGGTGCGGACAGCGTGCAAATAATGCACCGTTAGGCGACCAGCCTGTACAGCCTGATGTTACCATGTAATACATACCGTCATGATAGCAAATTGCAGGCGCTTCACGCTCCTGATCCTGCAGTACCGATACATACATTCCGTCAAGGTCTGTAAAATCGTCATTTAAACGTGCTATATTCAATGTCTGGTTCCAGTCTTTTGAATGTACAAGATAAGCTGTGCCGTCAACGTCTTTAAAAATAGTCATATCTCTTGAATCCTGACGGTTTGGCTGCTTTGCGGCAATTAGCTTGAACGGTCCTATAGGTGAGTCGGATACAGCAATACCAACACCTGCAAAGGTATAGCTTTTATCGTCAAGGTGAAGCCACATGACGAAATTATCATTCTTTTTGTTGTATATAACCTTTGGTCTTTCTGCAACCTTTGAGGGGTGAAGAGGACTGCTTTCATCATCGGTAACTGCTGATAATGCCAATCCTTCATATTTCCAGTCGACGAGATTTTTTGATGAGTAGCAGGATATGCCTATTACGTCCACTCTTGTTGTACCGGGGCAATTATCCGCTCCCTTGTTTTCGCCGTACCAGTAGTAGGTATCTTTATGCTGTATTATGCAGCCGCCATGTGCCTGTATGTCGTTTCCATCAATATCTTTCCAGATTTGTCCGTTTTTCATTATACAAATACTCCTTTTTCTTGATATAATAATTATAATATGTTTATTAATAAAAGTAAATATTGAATTTTTAAGATTAACTTTGAAAGCATACTATTTTCTTGGAAAATAAAACCAAATAGCTAGTTTTTTTGCGTGAAAATTTATGAAGTGGAAGTAAATTTCATAATAGCAAAAAGCATATATATGTGTAGGGGTGATTTATAATGAGAGATTACGAAATAATA
>CAYMCT010000181.1:0-3716 GCA_964389075.1 uncultured Lachnospiraceae bacterium | reverse complement strand
ATTGTCCGGTACAACGGCGAAAAGGGAATCGGTTCGGGCAGGCTGTTATATGTTTTCTATCCGGTACACCTCGTTGTGCTGTATGTTATAAAGTTAGTTATGTGATAAGGGAGGAATAATATGTTAAAAAAGAGTTTGATAACTGTTTTATTAACATCAATATTCTTGGCTGCTGCATCGGCAACAGCCTTTGCTGTTGAAAGCTGTGATTTGATATTTACCCAGAAGCAGGGCGGAAAATATATTTTCTGCAATAACCGTGAGGGAATACGCAGTACAGACCTTGCGGATATAAGTACGGAGTATCCGAAATTCATAATGAATAACGAGAGGCTCACGCCCGAAAGGTATGCATTCTTTGCCTCGTTCCAGAACAAAACCAATCTCGACCATAACGGTAATGTTGTTTCGCCAAAGGGCTTTGATATTGAGCTTGACACGGTTTTTATTGCACGTGAGGATACGGAAATAACAATTGAGCGGCTTGGGTTTGAGGTTCCTAAGCATTATACTGTGTTTCTTGAGGGAACACAGTATCAGGTTGAGGATGAGTGGGGCTGCTTCAATGCATGGGCATCGTATCTCGGTATGCCGATACGTCAGATTAATTCGGGAAATTCATATTATCCGGACGGATTTGAGCCGGTCACCTTTACTGTGAAGGCAGGAGAGCGGGTATGGCTTTCTGAATTTATAGAAAACTATGTTCCGGTACCGTATCACCGTTCTGTGCATATTATTTCTGATTTCACAATTAACAGCGGCTTGTGCGACGTTAATGTGGCAGCTTTTAAATCGACGGGAAATACCGGCGACAGAAGCGGCTTCCGTGAAACGGCGGCGTTCGGTTCATACTACCGTGACCGTCAGCATAAAGGTATTTCGGACGGTCTGAACGAGGTAACGGCAAAGCTTCAATACACTGTTGACGACAGCACGCCTGTCGGAAAGCTTCCTGTTACGGTATATAATTATTACAAGCCTGAGGGCAACACGATTACAGACTGGTACACACACCTGAATCCGCGTGCTGATGAATGGTCATATGAGCTGTGTGCACAGTCGGATATGATTGCATTGAAATATTATGATCCGCTCAAACGCAGCTACTACGGTGACGGCGTTCCCGACAGCGAGCGTGACGATTATTATATATTCGATATAAACCATACCGATATTGCAGAGTATAAAAAGGAATACGGAGCAAAGTACAGGTATGTCCCAAACCGTGAGCTTGAGGACGGTGAGGGTCAGGATTATGTGTGCTATCTTGGCAACTACGGTGTGATATATAATTATGATATTGAAATCACAAACAACGGTAACAAAAAACGCTATCTTATATATAAGCTTGCAACCTCGTCGAATAACATTGTGTATGTAAAGGACAGCGAGGGTAATGTGATTAACGGCTATGCACTGAATAAGGGCATAAGCGATACGAGAAAATCTGATGATATGGTATGCGTGCCGATACCTGCACAAACAACCTCCCGATATACTGTTTGTGTAATTCTTACACCGAACTATTCGGGCGGTATGCAGAATTCGCTCTATATTGCAAATTATCCGTCACTGATTGAAACCTACGAAACGGAGCGTGGCGGTATTGCAAAGGATAAGTTTTTTACCGGTAAAAACTATTATAAATGGGAAAAGGGCAGTCTTTATATAAGTGATGACAGAGAAAACTGGAATCAGGTTATGCTTCCGTCGGCTGTTAAGAACAGCATAAGAGGCTACGAAACCGACTATGCGCTTTATTACACAGGTAACGGCTACACGCTAAGACCTTCGCTGTATGATGCAGGTGTTTACTATTATGCCTTTGCACCGTACAGAGAGATGTTTTTGCTCGATGAGAATTTTAATCTGAAATCCAAACAGACCTTCGGCTCATATCCTGAGGCTTTCACGTGTGCAAATGGAGTGTATTATGTGCGGCTTTCGGGAACTGTGTTCCGCTCAATGGAATTCAAGTGGTGGGATGTGAAATCACACGAGCTTCCGTGCTGGAATTACGGTCCGCTTTCGGCGCTTAATGATAACGGCAGAATAAAGCTTTCAGAGGACGGGGTAGAGTTTTCGGGGGTTATTTATAAGGATTTCGAGCCGGGGTATATAGACGCTTACGGTGAATATTACTATTATACCGAGGGCAGAACCTTGTATTTATCAAAGGAGGGTATTTACTGGCGAAGTATCGTATTTAACGACCGGATAAAGAGCTTTGAGGTTACCGGCAAAACGGTGATAGTAAACGGTGAGCTTGAAAAGCCGCTCCCTGAATTTAACGAAACGGTTGTGCTTAAAACAGACGGAAAATATATCTCAAGTGAGGTTGAGTCGCTGCTTATAGACAATTCTCCGTTCATTGCAATGCGGCCTGCGGCGGAAATGCTCGGCTATGAGATAAAGTGGGATAACGGACAGCTCACGCTTATTAAAAACGGAAATATAACCGTGCTCGGTGCAGATGACGGAGTTTTTGTAAAGGACGAAAATTCATATGCGCCGCTGAGGGTTTTCGTTGAGAAGCTCGGCTGCAGTGCAGCGTATAATTCAGCTGCGTATGTTGCAGAGATTAATCAAAAGCAATAAAAAAATGCCTGACGGCATTTTTTTATTTAAAAAGTTTGAATTGGTAAAATGATTATATAAAATTAGCTGCATTTGCGTTGCAATACAATATTTTTACAATATTTCGCAAATATTGTATTATAAATAAAAATTATTGGGAATTTATGCATTTCTATTGACATAATTAATATTATTGTGTTAGACTGTTATTGTAAGTTATAGTGTAATGTTCTTGGAGGAAAATATGATACAGATTACCATAGATGAAAATCGTTGTAAAGCTTGCGGACTTTGCGTAGAAGTATGTCCGGTGAAAGCGTTGAGAATTAATCCTGCGCACCTTGCGGCTTACGGTAAGGGTTGTGCTGAATATATCAATAAATGTATAGGCTGTGCATCCTGTGCTACGGTATGTCCGGATATAGCTATTACGATTAAGGAGGTGGCAGAATGAAGCAGTTAATGATGGGAAACGAGGCTGCGGCAGAGGCTGCAATTTGTGCGGGCTTGAAATGCTTTTTTGGCTACCCGATAACACCGCAGACTGAAATTTCAGCATATCTTGCAAAGCATCTGCCAAATCAAGGCGGTGTGTTTTTGCAGGCGGAAAGCGAAACGAGTGCAATAAATATGGTGTATGGTGCGTCAGGTGCCGGTTTTCGTGTAATGACAAGCTCGTCCGGTCCGGGACTTAGTCTGAAACAGGAGGGCTTGAGCTGTCTTGCGGCGGCTGATTTGCCGTGCGTTATAATAGATGTAATGCGTGCAGCGCCGGGTATCGGAGGCATACAGGCATCGCAGGCTGATTATTTTCAGATAGTAAAAGGCGGCGGTCACGGTGACTACCATATGATAGTTTTAGCTCCGGCATCCGTACAGGAAATGGCAAATATGACGTTTGAAGCTTTTAATATTTCAGACGAATGGCGTATACCGGTTGTTGTTTTAACAGACGGAGTTATAGGTCAGATGATGGAAACCGTTGACTTTGATTTACTGCCTGAGGTAAAGGAGTATGACAAGCCGTGGGCTTCCAACGGCAGAGGCGAGAGGAAAGAACATAATATTATAAATACTTTATATCTTGAGCCGGCTGAGCTTGAGCATAATTTATAGCCTTATCTAAATTTTTTAAT
>CAYMCT010000180.1:0-3742 GCA_964389075.1 uncultured Lachnospiraceae bacterium | reverse complement strand
TCACCCTCTGTATGCTCAAGAGTGATTACATCTCCGATTGTAACCCACTCGCCATTCGGATCATCATTTTTTGATGTATATGTTTCAATACCTGTAATTTTGTCACCCGACTTTACCTTTATACTTGCCGAACCCCACCACCACCATGGCAGCATTTTGCAAGTTATACGAACATCTCCGCCATTCGGAATATTCGCATCAATTTCATCTGTTATATCTACTTTAACACCACGCAGCGAGCTTCCTCCGTCGGTAAACTCGAAAAATGCACCGCCGTCTCTCGGCTCCGCTACTATATACTCAACACTGCTATATGATGAATATTCAGCCACCTCAAGCTCCGCATTACCGCTGAACGAATGCTTAAATATAGAATCCGACTGTGTCGGGAAATATGCTCCTGAATATGTCCTTCCCGATGTCAGAGGGAATATTCCGTCACCATCAGGCTTTTCAAGCCACATTGTGACATTGTCATAACGGTGATTACCGCTCATTTGTGTTACACATAAATATATTTCATCATCTGCGTTATAACTAAGCTGTGCGGTTGCTGTTACGGTTGCTTTATCCGTACCGTCGCTCGGAAGAATTGAAGCAAGCTCCGTTGTTGTTACAATTCCGTCCTCGCTTACGGTTTCAAAGAAAATCGCACCGCTTGTATCATTTGTTTCGCCCCAGAATGCTGTCATTTCAAGCTGTACACCAAACTTCATTCCGCTTATATACTGCTTAACTTCTTCAGTTATATTACGTCTTACACCGTTTGTTTCATGCCAATTCCATGGATCAACTCCTCCCATTGACACTGCAAGTTCTCCGTTATCAACTGCTGCACCTGCATTCTCTGAAGTGTTCTGACTATTGTATAGAGTATATTTCTCCGCCTGCTCACTGCTGTCAAAAGTATCTGTAAAAATTGCATTTTCTATCGGTGCAAGAGTCGGAGCAGGAGTAGCGTCCGGAGCTGATGTAGGCTCAGGCTCATCTGTCGGCTGTGACTCTGCTGTACCAACATTCTTCATTGTTATATTATCATATGTCTGATAACCAGCCGCCTGAGTTACGCAAAGATATATACGGTCACCGTCATTAAACCACAAATCTGCTGTACCTGTGAGCGTCACCGTTCCGCTGCCCTCTGACATTCCGTCCTCGGCAATTACCGTTTTCTTTGTTCCGTTGCTCTGTTCAATTTCAATAAACAGCTTCGCATTCACTCCGCCCCACCATGACGAATATGCATCAGCAGATACCTCATATGTAATACCATTCTCAACAAATGATGTTATATCTTTCTTAAATCCGTTCTTTTCATTCCAGTCATTTCCGAAAGTAATCCCATAGAAACCTTCTGAATCATTTATTACAGCCGTTAAATTTGTATCGTCATATACACTGTAGCCGTCAACTGAACCACTTTCAAAATCATCACAGAAAAGCAGATCACCGCTTGGGCTATCAGTAGGCTCAGAGTCCGTGTTCGGATCCTCTGTAGGGTCAGCTGAATCCTCTGCTTCTGATATTACTAAATTATCATAAGTATGATAGCCCGACGGTTGGGTTATACAGATATATACCTTATCACCGTCATTAAATTCAAGCTTCTTGCTTCCGCTTACAGTTACCGTACCATCCGATGTTCCTGCAGCACTGTTTGATGCATTACCGATTGAAATTACTGTTTTCACATTATCAGCACTTACAATCTCAAAAAACAATTTTGCCCCTGCACTACCGTCCTCACCCCAGTATGCATATATATCAACCGAAGCATTATATGTTTTTCCGCTCTCAACAAGCGATGTTATTTCTTTCTTTATTCCATTATTGTTATTCCAATCATTGCCCATGCTAACAGCAATAATCTGATTGTAAAAATTAACTGACGCTGATGTATTGGCATCATCATATACACTGTACCCATCAACAAATCCGTCATCAAAATTATCGCTTAAAATCGGCATTGATTGCTCCGAAGCGAAAACTGCTCCGGTCTGAATTATCTGCGAGCACAGAATTGACATCGCTACTAATCCCGAAACCAACTTTCTGTTCATTGCATTCCCCTCTTTCTTTTTTATTATAGCATATTTCATACTATATTACAAGTCAATCAGCATTCCGTTTTATCGAGATAAAGCGTATGCATCCATTAATCAGCATACGCTTTATTTCAATTATTCCTTTACACTTCCAACTGTCATTCCCTGTACAAAATACTTCTGTAAAAATGGGTATACTACAAGAATTGGAACCGCTGCAACAATTGTGGTTGCTGCTCTTATAGATACCGGCGTTACCTGATTCGAGGCAGCCTCAGTATTTACAACGTTCGCTGTACTTGCTCCACTCTGATTCATTGATGATTGAAGCGCTGCCATAAGCTTATACTGAAGCGTATGCAGTTCAGGTACACCACTACAATAAATCATAGTATCAAACCACTGGTTCCACTGACCAACCGCACTATATAGTGCAACAGTTGCAAGAACCGGCATTGAAAGCGGCAGCATTATCTTCCAGTATATTTTAAATTCACCGGCACCATCAACCTCTGCCGATTCATGAAGACTGGCAGGGATTGTATTCATATATGTACGGACAATGATAAGATTGAACGCACTTACTATTCCCGGGATAATATAAACGAGAAAATTATTAATAAGCCCGAATGATTTATTAATCATATATCCCGGTATCAAACCCGCATTTACATACATTGTAAAAACATATAAAAGGGTTACAAATTTACCCAACACAAAATCCTTTCGGGTAAGTGCATATGCAACCATTGAGGTAAATAATACGTCTAAGCCTGCACCGACAACAGTTCTTGCAACCGATACAAAAAACGCACTGCCGAGCTTTTGCGTTGCCCAGATAGTTTTATAGTTATAAAGTGTCCATTCTCTTGGCCACAGATATATTCCGCCTCTTATTGTATCGGTAGCATCATTCAACGAAACAGCGAGAGTATTAAGAACCGGATATAAAGTCACTACCGCAAGACATAAAAGAAATAGCGTGTTGACAGTAGTAAAAATTATATTTTCTATTCCGCCGTTCTGTCTTAATTTTTTCTTCATCACTGTCCCTCCTTATATAAGTTTTTCTTCTCCGAGCTTACCCGAAATCCAGTTAGCCGAAAAAACAAGAATAATGCTTATAATACTCTTAAAAATACCTGCAGCTGTAGCAAGACCGTAATCACCCTTCTGCAAGCCGTATTTCAGGACGAAAATATCAATCGTTTCCGAAACCTCCTGAACAGGGCCTGTTCCAAGGAGATATTGCACCTCAAAGCCGGCTTCAAGAATATGACCAATGTTCATAATCAAAAGAATTATGAATGTGCTCTTGATTGCCGGAAGTGTCACGTGCCACATCTTATTATATCTTCCCGCTCCGTCAATTGATGCAGCTTCATAAAGCGACGTGTCAATGGAGCTCATTGCAGCAAGATATATAATCGTGTTCCAGCCTACTTCCTTCCATACATTTGAAATACCGACTATACCCCAGAAATATTGAGGTTCGCCGAGGAAATTTATTTTTCTCTCTATCAGACCGAATTTCATAAGTAAGTCGTTTACAATACCGCTATCGGTTGATAGTGTGTTCTGTACAATACCTGCAACAATAACCCACGAAAGGAAATGCGGCATATATGATATAGTCTGAATCGTTCTCTTAAACATCACATTCCTGACCTCATTTAGCATGAGTGCAAGAAATATTG
>CAYMCT010000179.1:0-3762 GCA_964389075.1 uncultured Lachnospiraceae bacterium | reverse complement strand
GAAGTTGTTTTCAATATTGCAGACGGTGCAGATACTGCTTATTTAGATGCATTTACAGACGGTAATGACGTTAGTGCATGGGCAATGTCATCAGTTAACACAGCTCTCAACTATGAGCTTATGACAGGTGTTACTGATAATACTCTTGAGCCGCTGGAGGCAACATCAAGAGAACAGGCTATTGTCAGTGTTAACAGATCATTAACTAAGTTTGGTACATCATCATATCAGACTGCTTCAATGCCGGAGATAATTCTTCCGGAGGATGGGGCAACCATAACAAGTCAGAGCTTTGATGTACAGTGGTCAGACACAGATAATGCAAAATCATATCATGTAATAATCAAGAATGCATCAGCACAGGCTGTGTATTTGAAGGATGTTACATCGAACAAGATAACTGTTACAAACAGTTCTTTATCAAACGGTGATTATTCAATAATCATCGGAGCTGTTCTTGCAGACGGCTCAGAAATTTACAGCTTACCGGTTGATTTTAAGTATAACTACAAGGCTAACAAAACAGTCTTATCAACTGAACTGGCAGGGGATTTTAAATCAACAAATCCTACTGTTCAGTCAATTATGGATCTGGCGGAAGATCTGCTCGGTACACCTTATGTATGGGGCGGAACTACAACAAAGGGTTTTGACTGTTCAGGATTCGTACAGTATATATACGGTCAGAACGGTTACAGCCTTACAAGAACTACATATACACAGTGGGATAACGACGGTACGTTTGTTTCAAAGAGCGAACTGAAGCCCGGTGACCTTGTGTATTTTGGATATGGCGGTTCGCCTTCTCACGTAGGAATGTATGTGGGTGACGGTATGATGATACATTCACCGAGAACAGGCGATGTTATTAAGTACACGACTATTGAGAGTGGATATTATGACAACTGCTATATGGGTGATAATACAGTGATACAATAAACTACGCAATAACCGCAGACAAGTCTGCGGTTATTTGCGTTATATAGAGAGTGCGGAATAACAAAAAGGTTATAGCTGTCTTGCATCAGCTATAACCTTTTTTATATGTTGCTCAGCAATTCCTTCCACCCCGTAATATAATGGTCAGAATGCTGTATGAGCCTTTCTGTGTCGTGCATATTTGCGATATCCGCAATTGCCGTGGTTCTGAATCCGGCAGATTTTGCACTTATTATTCCGGGAAGTATATCTTCAAACACCATACATTCCTGCGGTGATATTCCTATACGTTTAGCTGCTAAAAGATAAACGTCAGGCTCTGTTTTGCCCTTGCCTGTTTCGCTTGAAAATGTAAAGCTGTCTATTACATCAAAAACACCTATTCGTTTTAATGCAGCGAAGCAAAGCTCCTTAAAGCCTGAAGTTGCAATGCCAATTTTCACACCATCACTGTGCAGCTTATGCATATATTCGCACACACCGTCTTTCGCCGGAATATTGTTTATATATTCATATGAAATGCGTTCTACAAACTGCCTGAACATATCTTCAAAGCTTATATGCGGCAGATATTCACGCTGGATAATCGGCAGGCTTTCTTCAAATGACATTTTTTGAAACTTAATCATATCACCGTCTGAAAGCTTTACACCCATATCTGAAAAGAATGAGCTTGTAACATTACACCATGTTCCCATAGAATTGAGAATTGTACCGTCAACATCAAATATCGCACCTTTTACAGAACGGTTTTTCATAGAATCACCACCTAATTTATCAACTATATTATAACATAAACCGACATAATTTTCAAGACTTAATATATTAGTTTTTTACCGCTGTTTTTGTTCAAAATAGCGATAAATTGAATTTTTAGTATTTACAATATAAAGCAAATATGATAAAATAGACTCAATAATACCGTTTTATTGGTAAATAATCATATAAGAGAGGTACAAAACTATGGGCAAGACAACAGGTGGTTTCACATTGCCGGGCGAGAGCGGCTATGAGGAGCTTACACTACAAATGGCTGAAAAATGGGGAGCAGACGTTATCCGTGACTCGGACGGTACAGAGCTTTCACCTGAAATTATAAATGCAGGTTACGGCATCTATTCAACTATATGTATAATACGTGACCACAACGAATGGGCGAAGCAGAATCTTGACAAGCTTCAGCAGTCATTTCTTATGACAGAGCCTGTTGTGGCAGAAGGCACAACGCTTAAGATAGAGCTTATGAAGGACTTCTTTGCTGAGCAGTTTGTTATAAACGAAACAGAGGATTCAAAGGCTTACTGGCAGGTATTTGACAGAACAACTAATGAGGAGATTACAGACTGGAGCTATGAAAACGGTGTTGTAACAGTAAACAATGTAACACCGTGGCATAAATATACAGTAAACTTCCTTGCATACAGAATCTGGGAAGAAATCTCAATGTATAACCATACGACAAATAACTGGGACAAAGAGCATCTTATGCAGATTGACCCGAGATACCCTGAAACACAGCAGTATATGAAGGATTGGATGAAGAACTGGTGCGAAACACATCCGGCAACAACAGTTGTACGTTTCACATCAATGTTCTATAACTTTGTATGGATCTGGGGTTCAAATGAGAGAAACAGACATTTGTATTCAGACTGGGCATCATATGACTTTACAGTTTCACCTCTTGCATTGAATCAGTTTGAGGAAAAGTACGGTTATAAGATGACATCAGAGGATTTCATTAATAAGGGCAATCTCCATGCTACACATATGACTTGTGACAGTAAGAAACTCGACTGGATGAAGTTTATAAACGATTTCGTAGTAGATTTCGGTAAAGAGCTTGTTGACTTGGTTCATGAGTACGGTAAGAAGGCATACGTGTTCTATGACGATTCTTGGGTAGGCGTAGAGCCGTGGGGTGAGAGATTTAAGGACTTCGGCTTTGACGGTTTGATTAAGTGCGTATTTAACGGTTTCGAGGCAAGACTTTGTGCAGGATGTGACGCAGTAGATACTCACGAAATAAGATTGCATCCATATCTTTTCCCTGTAGGTCTTGGCGGTGCTCCGACATTTATGGAGGGCGGTAATCCTACACTTGAGGCTAAGGGATACTGGAAGAATGTACGTCGTGCATTGCTCCGTGATAAGATAGACAGAATAGGTCTTGGCGGATATTTGTCACTTACAATTCCGTTCCCGGATTTCCAGGACTACATAGAGAAAATTTCGGATGAATTCAGACTTATTAAGGAGTTCCATAACGCAGGTAAGCCGTATGTGTTAAAGCCGAGAGTGGCAGTTCTCACATTCTGGGGCAAGCTTCGTTCATGGACTTGCTCAGGTCATTACCACGAGCATCCTGAAGTAGACCTTATCAATGTAATTGAGGCTCTTGCAGGTCTTCCTCTTGATGTTGATTTCATTAACTTTGACGATGTCAAGGAAAAGGGACTTGACAATTACGATGTAGTTATCAATGCAGGCTTTGCAGGCAGTGCGTGGTCAGGCGGTGAGGCTTGGAAGGATGAAAAGGTTGTTTCAAAGCTTACAGAATGGGTTGCAAACGGCGGTGCATTTATTGGTGTAAATCAGCCGTCAGCTACTTGCGGATATGACACAATGTTCAGAATGTCACACGTTCTCGGCGTAAGCGAGGATACCGGTGCAAGAATTTGTCACGGCAGATATACATTTGAGGTTGAGGATACTGATGCAATATGCAGCGGTACAACAATCGACGGCAAGGGCAGTGTTTATTTAACAGATGCTGATACAAAGGTACTTATGGCGGTGGTTCTGGTTTCTCAGTTCTTGATA
>CAYMCT010000178.1:0-3765 GCA_964389075.1 uncultured Lachnospiraceae bacterium | reverse complement strand
ATAACAGAGGATACGGAAAGCTCGTTTTATCTTACCGATGAGGAGCTTGTGATATTCTTCCCGCCGTATGAGCTTTCATACTATGCAAAAGGGTTTATTGAATTTCCGATACGTCTTACGGATTTAAGCGAATATCTAAAAGAAGAATACAGACCTCAAAGAAAGCATATTGAAGAACCGACAGAAGCAGAAGAACAGGCACAGTGATGCCTGTTCTTTTTATGTTATATTTTGCAGCCATTCCAGAACCCTGAATTTTATTGTGGTGTTGCCGGTGATAAGCTCGTATGTGTCGGGGTTTAGTTCGTCCTTTAGTTTTTTATCTGATGCTTCGTCAGCATATACATCGCCGTCTGCAATGCACAGCGGCGGATACATCACGCACCACCAGTTTTCGCCGCTGCCACTGCCTAAGATAAGGCGTACTCCGTAATATTCGCCTTTGGGCAAAGTGATGTTTTTATATGTCTTTTTTGGAAAACTGAATTTGCCGTATACTGCCTTTGCACGGTACGGAATCTTGTTTTCTATGAGATACCTGTTAGCACAGTTTTCAGCGGTCATACGAAATTTTTCGGTGTCTTTTGCGCTTATCCCACGAACTGCTGCCAGAACCGCATCACGAACTGCAAGCTTTATGCTTTGGTCGTATTCTGAATTGCTGTCCGCCAATATGTGCAGGCGTATAAGCGATTCTTCGAGGTCGCTTGTAAGCGATTTCGAATACGCATAAACGGAGAATGACAGCATACACAGAAGTGAAAGTGCAAATATTATTCTTTTCATAACTAAATCCTTTCAAAAATAATTCTGAATAAATTTTTGACAAAAATAATAATTTTATACTTTTACGAGCATAATAACAAAAAAACAGATGGGAGGATTATTTATGAAAAAAGCATTTTCTGTTTTTATGATGGCTGTGATAATGTCGATTTCGGTGTTCCGCTATTCAACTGTGAACGTGTATGCCGCAACGTCGGATTTACAGCTTATGGCACGAGCCGTAAACGGTGAGGCAAGAGGTGAGCCGTACACAGGTCAGGTAGCGGTTGCGGCTGTTATACTCAATCGAGTGAAGCATTCGTCATTCCCAAACACGATTGCAGGAGTGATATATCAGCCGGGTGCATTCACGGCAGTATCAGACGGACAGATTAACGCACCTATAAGTTCAGATTCAACGGTATATAAGGCGTGCCGTGATGCTATGAATGGCTGGGATCCGTCAGGCGGTGCGATTTATTATTTTAACCCGGATACCGCCACAAGCTCGTGGATATGGTCGAGAGAACTGATTGTGCAGATTGGTAAGCACCGTTTCTGCCGATAAAGGAGGATAAAATGTCAAAGACAAACAAGATTCACGCAGTTGTATACACAATTCTTGGACTTGCTCTTATATTTTCGGTTATAATGTGGGCAAGGTCATATAACAGAAACAAAGACCTCAACACGGCTGTCAACAATTCATATGACAGAGCCTTTTTTGAGCTTACCGATTATGTTACTGATATAGATGCACTGCTTTCCAAGGCTCAGCTTGCCGCATCTCCTGCACAGCTTGCATCCGTTTCAAATGAAATCTTCAAGCAGGCTGCAGAGGCAAAAACCTGTTTCGGCGAGCTGCCTACAAAGAACACCAATCTCGAAACTACAGCAAAGTTTTTGTCTCAGGTGGGTGATTACACATATGTCTTGTCACAGAATATGATTAACGGAACTCCCATAACCGATGAGGAGTACGAAACACTTAATTCGCTCAATCAGTATGCGGCAGAATTAAGCAAACAACTGAATAAAATAGAAGAAAAAATATATTCGGGCGAGATGAGCTTTGAAACTGCATCATTGGGATTAATGACAGAGGTAAAAGCGGCAAACGATATTTTTAGCAATCTTGAGAATGTGGAGAAATCATTCGAGGGGTATCCGTCACTGATATACGATGGACCGTTCTCGGAGCATATTGAGAATATGCAGTCGCATATGCTCTCCTCAGCAGCTGAAATAAGTCAGGACGAGGCACTCAGAAAAGCGAAAGCGTTTCTTGGTGAGCGTGGTGATAAGCTCAAATTCGAGACCGAGATGAAGAATACAGCTATAGAATGTTACGTTTTCGGCAAGGACGGCAAGGACGGACATATTACAGTCACCGTCACAAAAAAGGGAGGATATATTCTATATTTCCTCGAAAACAGAGATGCTAAAGCAAATAATTTTGATGTTCCGTCGGCGACGGAGTTGGCTATAAAATTTCTTGAAAAGCACGGGTTTACCGACTGTGTGGACAACTACTATGAGGTTGATAACAATATCGCTACAATCAACTTTGCGTATTCGCAGGATGGGATAAAATGCTACAGTGACCTTATCAAGGTGCGTGTTGCGCTCGATAACGGCGATATTGTGGGAATTGAATGTAAGGGTTATCTGATGAATCACCGTGACCGTGCTTTGGGCAGTCCTGTTCTCACAGAGGAGGAGGCGCAAGCAAAGGTATCAACTCATCTTGATGTAACCGCCGTTTCACTTGCGGTAATACCAAAGGACTCACTTCGTGAGGTGCTTTGCTACGAGTTCAAGGGCACGTATCTTGATAAAAACTTTATAGTGTATATTAATGCCGAGAACGGACGTGAGGAGGATATACTTCTTCTGATTGAGTCTGAAACCGGTATTTTGACGATATAACAGAATAATGTGCTTTTTGGGGTAAATAGGTAAAAAGAACTGCGTTTTGGCAGTTCTTTTTTTGCGTGTTGCTACTTGAAAGCGTGAATGATTTGTGATATACTTTATAGTTAGGTAATAATAGGATTTTTTTTGAAAGGACAAACGATTATGTATTTATCTGATAAATGGGAGGATTACAGGATAGTTGATGCTTCGGGCGGAGAGAAGCTTGAATATTGGGGAAAATACCTTTTACGCCGTCCTGACCCGATTGCTGTATGGGATGATAAAGCGGATTTGCAGAGCTGGAACAATGTTGATGCGTGGTATCACCGTTCTAATAAGGGCGGCGGCAACTGGCAGGTGTTTAATAAGAGCATACCAGACAAGTGGCAGGTGCATTACCGTGACCTTACGTTTAATGTACGTCCTACGGGCTTTAAGCATACAGGCTTGTTCCCCGAACAGGCGGTTAACTGGGACTGGATTTCGGATTTGATAAAATCAGCAAACCGTCCGATAAAGGTGCTTAATCTTTTTGCATATACGGGCGGTGCAACAGTTTCGGCGCTTGCGGCAGGTGCCGAGGTGTGTCACGTTGACGCATCAAAGGGTATCGTTACGTGGGCAAAGGAGAACGTAATTTCATCGGGCTTGGGCGACAGAAAGGTACGTTATATCGTAGATGATGTTGTAAAGTTTGTAAAGCGTGAAATACGCCGTGGCAACAAGTACGACGGAATCATTATGGACCCTCCATCCTATGGACGAGGTCCGTCGGGAGAGATGTGGAAAATTGAGGATGCTCTCTTTCCGCTTATTGCAGATTGTTTAGAGATATTATCGGACAACCCATTGTTTATGCTTATAAACTCATACACAACCGGCTTGTCTGCACAGGTGCTTAAAAACGTTATGCACGTTACCACAATGAAGAAGTTCGGCGGATATATGGATGCTGATGAGATAGGAATACCGATTGAAACGGGTTTGGTATTGCCGTGCGGGATTTCGGCTAGGTGGTGGAAAACTGATTAAATTTCCGTATCTTGCACGTTCAACCTCACTTATGTACACATAGTACACGGC
>CAYMCT010000177.1:0-3769 GCA_964389075.1 uncultured Lachnospiraceae bacterium | reverse complement strand
GTGAGATGAGAACAGCACGTCCTGTAGGAAAAAACAGTCCGGTGGACTGTTTTTTTAGTGCGCGGACTCGAATCCACCCTCTCCCACCAAACGAAGAAACTCCGATGCACGCATCGGAGTTTTTATGACTGCACTATTTTTTATCTTGTTATTTTCAATTTTTCGCAATCACCGAATTTGGTGAACACGGTATCTTCTCCGTCCTTGCTTATCTCCCACGAGCTGTCATCGGTGTATGCATCACCCTTTACCCGCACGTACATAAGCCCCGACTCTTTGAATCTGATTACCGCACTGTTATCCTTCAGCTTAACATCAGCAGGAATATTTATCATACTGATTTTCATATCTCCATCATCTTCTGCTTTTGCGATTGTTACAGGTTCTGATACTGATATGTACAACGCATTCTTTTCTGCTCTTCCAACGTTCGAATCAAATGTATAATCTTCTGCCGACTTTCCGTCTGCGAATACGACCTTTACTCCTACCGCATCACTATAGTCTTTGTCGTACAAGCCACGTGAAGTATCACGCACTGTTCCGCTTATTACTATGCTTTCGCCTTTTATTCCGGCATCTATATCCATATTATAAGCTGCGGACACAGCCTTTGCCATCTGGTCTTCTCCCACAAATACATAATCGTAATCGCTTACTACCTGTCCTACCTTATCTATTGCGGCTGTCTGTGCATCTGACTGTTCATAAATATAATCACAGTGGTTGTAGAACAGCAGCGGCATATCGTATTTCACGCTTGTATACGAAAATGCACCATCACCGTGCGGAGTGTTAGATGTTTCCATAAGCAAAAAGTCAATATCGGGCATATACATCGGCAGCGGAATTGCGTTTTCAGCGCATCGCTCGGGCGATGCCTGGCTCTCCGGCATTCTTGAACCGCTGTTCCATAACAGCCCTGAATTATACTGCGATAAAAACGTACCGTTATAGCTTGGATTATATCCATAAATACCGCTTCGGTCATAACCGTAGCTGCTTGTATACCAGGTGTGCTGATTTGCACCTTTGCCATCCCACTCTATACCAAGCTTATCAAAAACCTCACGGTGATATTTTAATTCCTTAATCTCCCGTTCCGGAGTTGCAAACTGGTGTGTGTAGCCGTGAATACCCATATAAATATTGTTTTCCTCACAGAACATCAGCTGTTCTTTAAGCTTATCCGTATATGGGAAATATTCGCTGTCCACAGGATATGCCATACCATATTCAAGGCTGCCGCAAATCAGATCATCGTCACCGTCACGGTCTATATCAGCAAATCTCGGTACACTGTTCATACCTATTGTTATACGTCTGTCACCTCGTCTTGAAATATCATCATATTCAAGATACCCGTCACGTACATATTCTGTTCCGTTAAATTTATAATAGGCTACATATCCTTCAAGAGAACCACTCCACAGAGTATAATTATATATACACGGAGCCGCCCAGGTTTCGTGCGATGCCACCGTTACATAATTATTATACAGAGTAGTATATCCGTCCTCGGTGTATCCGTAGTATACTCTCATTTCACCGTCACGTGAGCCTACAGCAATATCCATTATGTTATCTTCATTAAGATGTCCGTTTGCAATCATACAATCCGTAAGACCGGTATTTAGCACCTCGCCTTTAAATTCAAACGCCATAGAATTCGGATTTTCTGCCGATTTCACGGAATCAAAGGCATAAATCACCCCGTTTTCACTACCCGAAACCAGCTCACCCATTCCGTCACCGTCTATATCGAAAATAACCGGCGATGAATATGCTCCTACGCTAAGTGCATTACCGCTTGTATCTGTAAGCAGAGTTGCGATACCTGTTTCATAGTTTGTTCCCATTCCATAGCCTTCATAATAATAGAAACGACCGTCTGCACTGCCACAGATAAAATCAAGGTTTCCGTCCTCATTCCAGTCAATGATACACGGATATGCACGCTTTGTATATTCCTTATTATCATTGAAATAGCTGTCTGTATTATCATACGAATCCAGTTCAAGCCACGCTCCGCTTGATACAATATGAGTACCGCTGCAATATGCAGCTTCATAAATATCGTTTATGTAGCCGGTTTCACCGAGTTCAATATATGTAACACTCTCCGCCCGTTTAAACCAGGTATATACATTACGTGCTATTGTATATGACGGCATCTGCCCCTTTGACATACAAAGCTTTGAAAAAGTTTCAAGAGAATTGTTCTTTATTCCTGTTATGTCCTCATAATGCAGTTCCCATGCTGCTGAACGTGTTGCATACGAGCCGAATGTGCGTTCTACAGCAAATCCGTATTTTTCTTTGGAAACGTATTCTGCATAATAGCTGATTAATAAATTCTCTGCTCCTGCAGTGGCAAGAGCAAGCGGTTCACCGGTCTCGCCCTCAGTGAGAGATGCTACCGTATAGTCACTGGGCAGCATAGGATTGGTTACAAACACTGTACCCGCTCCGTACTTATTCATTGTATATACACCCACGCCGTCTATCCCGGCTATTACCTCTGCCGTTGACGGCACAATGCCAACACCGTAGTCTTTTTCAAGATATGAACCAATATTTGTATACGACTTGAGTGCATCTGTGTAGTCATAAAGCAATTCGCTTATCGGGCGAAGGTTTTCTCCCGGCTCCGGATATGACATATTGAGCGGACATCCGCTCAGTGGAACAACCTCTGCCGCACCTAAAAACTCATTCGAGAACATAGTAACATATGAATTATCAAGCACAACCGTACCGCCGTTGTATACATATTCATCAATGCCCGCTATGTCAAGCTGTTCCAGCCCTGATTCGTAATAAACTATATCATAGACCGATAAATCAGAATTTGATGCAAGGTTTGTTACATTCACATTCGCAATAACACCGTAAGCCAGATCGTTGTATATATTATTATCAATCGAGCCCGACATCACTGCGGCTCTCACGTTACCGTTATCACCTGCCTCTGCCGTTCTGTCGCAATTCTTTATAAAAAAAGCGCCTGATACAATAATTGCAGCTGCAACAACAACCGATATTATTTTTTTCATAACAAACAGTTATCCTTTCAGTTTAAAATCCTTCGTAAATAAATGCACCGTTGCCTGTAAAAAACACGCATACAAGCGCAAACATAATCAAGTATATAATAAAAGTCAAAACCTTTTTTGCAAGCTTCATGCTTAACAGCCCTTTCCTTTAATTTCATCGGTTAATAGTATAACATAAATCGACAAAAAAATCAAGAGTCACACCGCATTGCGGTGTGACTCTTGCTCTTTGTATTAATCTGCCAGAAGCTCATCTGCTAAAACTGCGAGCTTCGGTATGTCTGCTTCTTTCATCGCCGAACGGATGGTTACGGTATTTTCGCATATTGTAATATTCTTCATACCCTCCAGCATTGCCTGCATAGTTTTTGCGGCTGTAGGACCCCATGAACCGTTTTCTATAAGCGCAACTTTTCTGTTCTTATATCCCTTTGTAGCAAGATGTGCAAGAAAATCATGCATCGGTGCAAAAACGCCTGCATCATATGACGCTGCAGCAAGAACAACCTTACCATACTTGAATGCATCTTCTATACACTCTGCAATATCCTCTCTTGAAAGGTCGGCTACAGCAACCTTTGGTGCACCTTTTTCTTTGAGCATTTCTGCAAACTTCTTTGCAACCTTTGCTGTATTGCCGTGGATTGATGCGTATGCAACAAACACTCCGTCAACCTCCGGCTTATAGCTTGACCATGTATCATACAAGCCAA
>CAYMCT010000176.1:0-3776 GCA_964389075.1 uncultured Lachnospiraceae bacterium | reverse complement strand
ATACCATTTTGTTTGATTCCTTTCAAGATATAATTTCTTTAAGTATATCATATACGGCAGAAAAAGACAAAAAAATTATTTTTTTATATGTACAAAACAGAAAAGATATGTTATAATGTTATGTAATGAACTGTGAGGACTACATAAAAGGAGAGTTAATTTATGAGAGAAGGCGCATTTGATTTTGGTAAAAAGCCGGTCTGTGACGGATATATTAAGGTTACAGGAACGACTGTATACAACAGTGCTGTTGGATACGGCATCGATTTTGCGGCGGAAGAGGTTGAACGTGATTGCGGCGATAAGGAGCTTTTACGTGATTTTCTTCTAATGGGAGGAAACCGCTTTAAGGTCAATGTTGAGAACGGTACTTATATGATAAGGGTTTCAACGGGGGACTATGACGATGAGGGCGATGTGGTTACTTCGTATACAATAAACGGAACTAAGTGCGGCACCTGGGTAAACGACAGCACTGTAAGAGAATGTGTATATGAGGTTGAGGTTACCGACGGTGTTCTTGAAATTGCGGTGAATGATGGCAAGCATCCTGCTCTTAATGCAATAGAGTTTTCTATGAAGCAGGATATAATTATGTCTGACGTTAAGAGTGAAATTTCAGTTTCTGCTGACGATTCATCGGTAAAATTAAACTGGGGCAAGGTTGAGGGCGTCTACGGTTATGTTGTAGAGCGACTGAATAAGCAGAACAGAGATACAGACGTGGTTCGGGAAGTAATCACAGAAGAATTTATTGATAACTGTGTTGTCCCTTCTGACAGCTATGAGTACACTGTAAGCGCACTTTACGGTCACAGATTCAAGACAACATCAAAATCTGTTGTGCCTGTAACTGTTGTAAACGGCGGTGAGGTAAAAGCAAGGGTAGCTGAACTGAAGGCTGAACAGACACAGCACGGTGTAAATTTGTCGTGGACAGAGGTTGACGGTGCATTCTGGTATAATGTGTATCAGAAAGCTCCGTATGGTTTATACAAGCTTATTACAAAGACAAAAGTTAATTCGTATGAATACATTGATGTGTATCCGTGTGCAGAGTTTGTGTATGCGGTAGAGGCTGTAACGGCAGAGGGGATAACCGAAAAAACAGAGGTGACACTGCCGGCGACAAAGCCGGTAAAGAAACGCAAGATGGAAACATTGACACGTTCACTTGTGGCGATGCTGACAAGTAACGGCGTCTTTCTGAGCTGGCGGCTTAATGCTTATGAATATAAGCTGGGAATCAATTTTGTACTTTACCGTAACGGTAAGCGTATATCAGATGTAATAACCGATTCTACCAACTATTTTGATAAGGACGGTAAGGCAGGAGATACATATACCGTAAAGGCTGTGCTCGGAGGCAAGGCTGAAAAGGGCGGATACAGTGTTGATGTCACTGAAACACCGTATTTCCCGATTCCGCTCGATAAGCCGGAAGATGTTGTTTTGCCTGACGGTAAAACGTATTCATACAGAGCAAACGATGCGGCTGTGGGTGATGTTGACGGCGACGGTGAATATGAAATCATTCTCAGATGGGACTGTAACGGAAAGGACAACTCGCACAAGGGCTATACAGGTAATGTATATCTTGACGCATATAAGCTTAACGGCAAAAAGCTATGGAGAATTGATCTGGGCAGAAATATAAGAGCCGGCTCGCATTACACACAGTTTATGGTATATGATTTTAATAATGACGGCTGCTCTGAAATAATATGCAAAACCGCAGACGGAACAGTTGACGGAGTGGGTAATATAATAGGTGATAAGGATGCCGATTACAGAAACAAAGACGGATTTGTAATTGAAGGTCCTGAATTTCTCACAATGTTTGCAGGCCCTGACGGAGCTGCAATGGACACTGTTATGTATGACCCTGCCCGTGGCAATGTAGCCGACTGGGGCGATTCGTGGGGTAACAGAGTTGACCGTTTCCTTGCGTGCGTTGCGTATCTTGACGGTGAAAACCCGAGTGTGATTATGTGCAGAGGATATTATGACCACGGCAGACCTACTAACCTCGTTGCATATGATGTAAGGGATAATAAGCTTTGTAAACGCTGGGCATTCAGAGCTAATAAGGATGAGAATATAGAATATACAGCGCAGGGAAATCATAACCTCGGCGTAGGCGATATTGACGGTGACGGCAGAGATGAGATTGTATACGGCGCAATGGCTGTTGACCACGACGGTAAGGGTATGTATTCGACCGGAATAGGTCACGGTGACTGTATAAACGTCGGCAACTTCAATCCTGACACACCGCATCTTGACTGCTTCCAGATACACGAGGAAAGCGATGCTCCGTACGGATTCGAGGCAAGACATCCCGCAACCGGTGAGATTGTATGGGGATTCCATACAGGAAGAGATACTACGAGAGGTCTTTGTGCGAAAATAGACCCACGTTACCGCGGCAACCAGTGCTGGGTAATGGACGACGGTATGTATACAATGACGGGTGAGCTTATAACGGAGAAAGCACCCACGTCTATCAATTTCGGTATCTGGTGGGACGGCGATTTGCTGAGAGAATTACTCGACCACGAGATGGATTTTGAGCTTGGTGCAGGCAGACCTAAGATTTATAAATGGGATTATGAGAACGAAAAGCTTGTAGCGATTTTGAGCCCTGATGGTGTTCTTTCAAATAATTATACGAAGGGAACACCTTGTATTCAGGCTGATATTATGGGTGACTGGCGTGAAGAGGCTGTATGGCGTAATGACGACAGCACAGAGCTGAGAGTGTATACTACAACTGAGCTTACGAAGCATAAATTCTACACTCTGATGCACGACAGTGTGTACAGAACAAGCGTTGCGTTCCAGAATACTGCATATAATCAGTGTACGCAAACCGGCTTTTATATCGGTCCTGAAATGGACGGGATACCGGTGCCTGAAAATGATTATGTGCGAGGCGAGATACTGCCGGAATTTACAGAGGATATAGATTAAACCGGTAATTTATGCATAGCCGTTGCGCACGTAACGGTTATGCAACACTATTACATTTTAATTACCCGGCTGTAAAAAATTTGTATCTTTTATTTAATTTTCAAATAAAGTATTGACCTTTTTGCTTTTTTGGGTTAAAATAGTTAGGAGTAATGATAAATGAGGATTATTTCGGGTTGTCGTAGGGGGCATAAGCTTTTTGAGTTTGAAGGCAGTGATGTTCGCCCTACCACAGACAGAGTTAAGGAATCAATTTTTAATCTGATTCAGAGCTATATCCCCGGCGCAGTTGTTCTTGATATGTTTGCAGGGAGCGGGGCGCTGTCATTTGAAATGATCTCAAGAGGTGCATCGCACGCTGTTCTGCTTGACAGCGACCGGTGTTCGGTTGAATTGATTAAAAAGAATATTGCATCATTGGGTTTTGAGGATAAATGTACGGTAAAAGAGCAGTCGTGCTTTGATTATGTCAGAACCTGTGCAAATAAGTTTGATGTAATTTTTCTTGATCCGCCGTATAATAAAGGGTATATCGAGCCTTCGCTCGAAGCTGTGATTGAACATTCGTTGCTTGCAGCAGATGGGATTGTTGTTCTGGAGAGTGACAACACCGATTTTAAAAGCGATATATCCGGTCTTGAAATTTTTAAGCAGAAACGGTACGGAAGAACCTTTGTGACCATTTACCGGTTGGCCGAAAACGGGGGATTATAAACATTATGAGAATTGCAGTATATCCGGGTAGCTTCGACCCGATAACAAACGGACATCTTGATATTATAGAGCGTGCCAGTAATATTTTC
>CAYMCT010000175.1:0-3779 GCA_964389075.1 uncultured Lachnospiraceae bacterium | reverse complement strand
CTCTTCGTTGTAGAACTCTACTGATGGTGTTGTATCAGCATATGCTGTCAATGAAACACACAGTATCGTACTGATAGCACACGCAAGCGTCATAAAAACAGCCAGTAATTTACTTTTCATAATGCCTTCCTTTCGTTGTAAATGAATTTTTTCACTTCTGCTTATAATTTATACGGGAGTCATTATATCACCCAAATTCAGCTATGTCAAGGAATACAAAATATTTAAAAAAATTCCATCATTATGAACAAAAAAAATAAAGACTTGCTAAATTTCTTTTGACTTTATTTAGCAAGTCTTTTGGTTTTTACTTATATAATTTTGCTGATACCATCGAAATTGCGTCTTCCTTTGCAGTTTCAGGTTTGAGCATAATAACATCGGGATTACGACGGAACCACGTTAGCTGCCGTTTGGCATAGCGGCGTGAGCCTTGCTTTACGGCTTCTATTGCTTCATCTAAGCTGCACTCTCCGTTATAATAGTCCATAATCTCCTTATAGCCTATTCCCTTCATAGAATTGAGCTCTTTTGTGTAACCCATATCCATTATTTTTCTGACTTCCTCTAAAAGTCCTTCGTTTATCATTATATCAACACGGCGGTTAATCCGCTCATACAGCACTTCCCTGTCATGGTCAATACAGAAAATAACTGCATTGTATCGGCTCTCAATCTGTTTAGTCATTTCCTGATGCTCCGAAATGGGAATGCCTGTTGTTTTATAAAACTCTATAGCACGTATAATGCGACGAACATTGTTGGGGTGCAATCTCTTTGCGCTCACATCGTCAAACTCTGAAAGAATTTCGAGAAGCTTTTCTGCACCGTCGCTATCAGCAATTTTTTGCAGTTCTGCACGCAAGGCGTAGTCAGTATCCATTTCCCCAAACTCGATATCTTTAACAACGCTGTCTATATAAAGTCCTGTTCCGCCACACATAACAGCGGTCTTGCCACGGCTTGTTATATCCGCTATAACTCCATGAGCAAGCTTTGTATAATCGGCTACAGAAAATTCCGAATCAGGCTCTACAAAGTCAATAAGATGATGCGGACACTCCGCCCTTTCCTCAGCTGTCGGTTTTGCAGTGCCTATATCCATATATTTATATATCTGCATACTGTCGGCAGAAACTATCTCCCCCGAAAAAACTTTTGCAATATCTATTGCAAGCCGTGTCTTTCCTGATGCGGTAGGTCCTGCTACGACGATTAACGGTATTTTGTTCATACGATTCGCTTGAAATCCTTTTCTATTTCCTTCTTCGTCATTGATATTACTATCGGTCTGCCATGAGGGCAGGTGTTTATGTTCTTGAGATTGAATACCTTTTTCACAAGTGATGTCATTTCAAGCTCGCTGATTTCCATATTTGCTTTTATTGCGGCTTTACACGAGATTGTATAAAGCAAGCGCTCCTTGCTCTTTGAAATGAGCTGCGTGCTCATATCACGGGTCTGCGTTAAAAGCTCTAAAAAGAGCGGTTCAATCTCACTCCATGAAATATCCCCCGGTACTGATGTTATCATAACCGTATTATCATTTACAGAACATTCAAAGCCAAGCTCTGCAAACAATTTTTTGTTCTCAGAATATACAGCAAGCTCCTCGCCTGACAACCTGACCTCAACCGGTTCTAAAATCATCTGTGAGTTCACACCACATTCCTCAAGCTCCGCCTTTAACGCCTCAAAATTCAGGCGTTCGTGTGCAGCGTGCTGGTCTATCATAAGCATACGGTCGTTTTGTTCAACAAGTATATATGTTTCAAAAAGCTGACCTATCACCCTGAAGTTGCTGCTGTCAAAGATAATATCTTCTGCTTTGCCGTATTCCGGCGTCGGTGTACTTTCCCGATATTTATAAACACTGTCGGTTACTGTCGGGTCCTTTACTTTTACGATGTCATTCACTGTTCGCTTGCCCGCCAGCGCATTGTCAAGCAGCGCAAACATATCTATCTCCGGTTCTTCTTTTTCCGGCTTCGGCGAAACAATCGTTTCTGCCGCTTTTGCACGGTTAAGCAATTCTCGGTACGCACTTTCCTCTGTTTTTATCTCTGTCTGCGGCATTGCAGCTTTCGGTTCGCTTACATCACGGACAGGTGCCTGCTTTGGCACCTCCTCCGGCTGCTGTTCAAACACAAGCGGAATTTCACGCTGTTCTACCTTGAATTTCGGCACAAACGACTCCGTTTTCGGTGTAGAGGGCTTGTCAATTTCGTCAGCAGTTTTCCAGTTGCGTGCATCTGATTTTGCAAACGGCAGTTCAGGCTGTTCCGGCATAGCCGGAGTGCGCTCGATTTCAGGCACGTTCGGCAGTGCGTACAGCGCCGATTTCACTGCGTGGTAAACTGCCTGATATATTTCCTGCTCGTTGGAGAATTTACATTCAAGCTTGGTTGGATGCACATTTATATCAACCGATGAAGCATCAATCACAATATTCAGAATTGCTGTAGGAAACTTTGAAATCATTATCTGATTTTTGAACGCCTCCTCAAGCGCACGAATCATAAGCGGACTCTTTATATAACGTCCGTTTACGAAGAACGACTGATAGTTTCTGTTTGCCCGTGCAAGGGTTCCTTTGCCGATAACACCGCTTACAACCACATCATTATACCGGTAATCTACATCAAGCATATTCTTTGCATAGTCCTTACCGTAAACCGCATAGATTGAGTTGATAAGCTTATTGTCGCCCGAAGTGAATATAACCTCTTTTCCGTCACGGATAAGCTTGAACGATATTTCAGGGTGTGCAAAAACATATCTCGATACAATATCGGTTATGTAGCCCGATTCAGTTGCAGGTTTTTTCAGGAATTTCAGTCGGGCAGGTGTGTTATAGAACAAATCACTAACCTCTATCACTGTACCGTTTGGCGCACCTGCATCGTTTGACGAGAGTATTTCGCCGCCCTCGCACGTTACGCATATGCCCATATCGTCACTTTTGCGTTTTGTATATAATCTTACCTTCGAAACTGCTCCTATACTCGACAAAGCCTCACCTCTGAAGCCAAGTGTATAGATAGCGTCGAGATCACTGCCTGTCTGAATCTTGCTCGTTGCATGACGAAGAAAACACAGCTTTGCATCCTCCTCACCCATACCGGAGCCGTTATCAGTAACACGTATATACTTTATTCCACCGTCACGAATCTCGATTGTGATAACCGAGGCACCTGCATCTATGCTATTTTCCACAAGCTCCTTCACAATACTCAGCGGTCTTTCAACCACTTCGCCTGCGGCTATTTTATTAGATACTTCTGTATCAAGAATGTGTATAAGTCCCATTTTATTATCCCTCCGGCTGCTTTCGCAACCCTCCTCACACTGCAACTTTGCTATACAATGTTGCAGTGTGAGGCTCTTTATAACTCTTTCGCCTTCAATGACAGCTGATACAGCTTATTCATAGCATCAATAGCCGTTAATGTAGTTACGTCCATATCCTTAAGCTCGTTTAATATCTCTCTTCCTGCCATATCTTCAAACCCAAGCTGGTTTGATACCGGCTCAATAGCTTCCTTTTGTTTCTTATAAAGCTTATCCGGCTCATTTTCTACTATACCCTGCAAAATCACCTTTGCACGCTTTATAACCTCCTGCGGAACTCCTGCAAGTGCCGCAACTTCTATACCGTAGCTTTCGTCAGCCCCGCCACGTACTATGCGGCGAAGGAACGAAATCTCATCGCCATGCTTGTTTACTGCAATACGGTAATTTTTTATTCCGTCAAGCTTATCTTCAAGCTCGGTCATTTC
>CAYMCT010000174.1:0-3792 GCA_964389075.1 uncultured Lachnospiraceae bacterium | reverse complement strand
CCGTGACGGAAAGAAGAAGAATCCGTATATCATTCACAGAACATCAATCGGCTGCTACGAGAGAACACTTGCACTTCTCATCGAGAAGTATGCAGGAGCATTCCCAACATGGCTTGCACCTGTACAGCTCAAATTCCTGCCGATTGCCGACCGTCATCTTGACTATGCATATGAGGTTAAGAAGAAGCTTGAAGAAGCAGGCATATGGAGAGTTGAGGTTGATGACAGAAGCGAAAAGCTCGGATTTAAACTCCGAGAAGCACAGCTTGAAAAGGTTCCGTATATGATAGTTATAGGCGACAAGGACATCGAGGCAGGCTCAGTTTCAGTTCGTTCACGTAAGAAGGGTGATATGGGCAGTATGCCTGTTGACGAGTTTGTTGCTATGATTAAGGAAGAAGTAGAAACAAAGCAGAGATAATTTCACACTCTCATAAGGCTGGGCATAATATACTATGGTGATGCCGTATGAGATTAGGAATAGGGAAGAGACGCAGCAGGAAAAGATTTATTGTTATTTTCCTGCTGTGTTTGATTATAATTTTATATTCGTTACATAAGCTGTTAAAGCGTGCAGAACCTGTGTTTATAGCACAAGCGTCTAATTACGCAAACACAGCCTTTACAGACCTTGTTAACAAATCTGTAATTAAAGCGGCAGAGCAAAACGAATTCAGCGATTTTTACAGTATTATCAGAAACGAATCGGACAGAATAACAGCACTCCATGCTGATACAGCAAAAATAAACATAATTGTTTCAAGACTGATGATTGATATTCAGAACTCGCTTAATGCAGATTATCCGGCAACAGCCTACATACCGCTCGGTTCGCTTTCGAAATATAAGCTGTTTTCGATGTCGGGACCGTTAATACCTATCGAAATCACCCCTATAAGTATTGTAAACAGCAGCTATGAAGAAGAATTTAAATCTGTGGGAATAAATCAGATCAGATATAAAATATATTTAAAGGTTACGGTTGATATGCTTTATACAGGATGTTTACTAAATGAAACCGAGCGTATAGAAATGACAGTTCCTATATCGGATACTGTATATTCGGGCGAAGTACCTGAATATTACGGCAATGAAATGACAAACTTCCAGTAATGTACAAAAAGGAGAATTTGATATGACACCTCAAACACGAATAAATGAGCTTACCGACTTATTAAACTATCATAATTACAGGTACTATGTTCTTGACGCCCCTGAAATTTCAGATTTTGAATTTGACGCACTTTTAAAAGAGCTGGAAGAACTTGAGGAGCAGTATCCTGAGTATAAAAAGGACAATTCGCCGACTACACGTGTTGGCGGCGAGGCTGTATCGGAATTTGCAGAGGTTGTTCACAATGTACCTATGCAGAGCTTACAGAAAGCATTTTCGGAGTCGGAAATACTTGATTTTGATAGACGTGTACATGAGGTTATACCGAACCCTGAGTATGTGGTTGAGCATAAGATAGACGGATTATCTGTGTCAATTGAATATGTAAATGGCGAGCTGGTGCAAGGCTCAACCAGAGGTGACGGAATTACCGGCGAGGACGTAACAGAAAATATCAAAACAATCCGTTCAATTCCGCTAAAGCTCAAGGACAGAATTCCATACCTCGAAGTACGTGGCGAAGTGTTCATGTCAAATACAGCATTTGAAAAGCTGAATGCAACGCTTGAAGAAACCGAACAGCAGCTTTTTGCAAATCCACGTAATGCCGCAGCCGGCTCGTTACGACAGCTTGATTCCAAAATTGCCGCAAAAAGACACCTTGATATTTTTGTTTTCAATATCCAGCAGATTGAAGGTGTTGAGATAAACAGCCACATAGACGGCTTGCGATTCTTAAAAGAACAGGGATTTAAAACAATATTGAACGATAAAACCTTTAACACTATTGAAGATGCGTATGCAGAAATCAAGAAAATCGGCGATGAACGTGATTCATTATATTTCGGAATTGACGGAGCTGTAATTAAAGTAAACGATTTTGCATCACGTGATTTATTGGGCTCTACAGCTAAGTTCCCACGCTGGGCAATTGCATATAAATACCCGGCAGAACAGCAGACGACCGTTATTAAGGATATAAAAATACAGGTTGGCAGAACGGGTGTCCTTACACCGCTTGCAATACTTGATACTGTACGGATTGCAGGGTCAAACGTGTCAAAGGCTACGCTTCATAACATTGATTATATCAAGGAAAAAGACATCAGAATTAACGACACTGTCGTTGTTGAAAAAGCAGGAGATATTATTCCGGCGGTTGTGGAAGTGGTAAAATCAAAGCGAACAGGTGCAGAGCTTGAATTTGATATGCCTAAGCGGTGTCCTGAATGCGGCGCAGAGGTTGTGCGTGAGGACGGCGAAGCCGCATATCGCTGTACCGGAATAAGCTGTCCTGCACAAAGATTGCGTAATATAATACATTTTGTATCACGAAACGCAATGGATATAGACGGTTTGGGCGGTTCAAACGTTGAGAAATTAGCTGAAAACGGTCTTATAGAAAATGCCGCAGACTTATATTATCTTGATTTCAAAAAAGCGGCGGAATTAAGAGGTTTTGGCGAGAAATGGGCACAAAACCTCTCAAATTCGCTTGAAAAATCAAAGTCAAATCCGTTGTACAGACTTATTTTCGGTCTTGGTATACGTCATATTGGCGAAAAAGCAGCAAAAATACTTGCTGCACACTACAAAAATATTGATAATCTGACACTTGCAACCACAGAGGAAATGACTCAGTTGAGCGATTTTGGAGCAATTATGGCAGATTCTGTGGCAGAATTTATGAAACAGCCTCAGAATATTGAGTTTATAAACAGATTAAAGGAGGCTGGAGTAAGCTGTGTTGATAATACAGACACAGAGAATACTGACAAGAGATTTGAAGGGAAGGTATTTGTACTCACAGGCACGCTTGAAAAGTATAAACGTTCAGAAGCTGCTGAAATAATAGAAAAGCTTGGCGGAAAGACATCATCAAGCGTATCAAAGAAAACAAGCTACGTGCTTGCAGGTGCAGAAGCCGGCAGTAAGCTTGACAAGGCAAATTCACTCGGAATAACAGTTATTTCAGAGGACGAATTTGAAGAAATGATTAAATAAACAAGGAGTAAGTCTACATAATAATTTTATGTAGACTTAGAAGCTTTATATGGAAAATCCGAACAAATCATTCACCCGACCGAACATATGTTCAAGGCAGGTGATAGTCGATTACAGAACGTGCAATATCACAATAGAAGAGCTTAAAAGGCTTGGATTTGATGTTGTGCTGACAAAGCCGGTAAAAAGCCTTTATAAAGAAGTACTGGGACACGCTGATATGCAGATACACCTTGTAAACGATAAGGCAATATGCGAACCGAGCGTATTTGACTACTATAAAGACCGTCTTAACGGTATTAATGTAATTTGCGGCAGTTCGGCCTTAAAAGCTGAGTATCCGCACGATATTGCATATAACACTTGCGCAATCGGTGATTTTGTGGTTTGCAGGGTGTCGCACACGGCGATAGAAATTTCTTCAGAATACCTAAGCCTTAAAAAGAAATTTCTGAACGCAAAACAGGGATACGCAAAATGCAGTATTTGTGTGGTGAACAGCGAATCTGCAATAACAGCAGATGCAGGAATGTATAAACTATTAAAGGAAAATAATCTGAACGCGTTAAAAATAAATGAAGGATTTATAAAGCTGTTTAAGATGAAAGGATTTATCGGAGGTGCATCAGGATTATTAGAAAATAATCTGTTGGCATTTAACGGGAATATAAAAA
>CAYMCT010000173.1:0-3795 GCA_964389075.1 uncultured Lachnospiraceae bacterium | reverse complement strand
CGGCGGATATAGACAGCGAGGTAAAGAAAATCCTCGAAGAGCGTTTCGCGGCAACAGAAGAGCTTTTAAGCTCACATATGGAAGTTCTTAATGCAGTAACAGCATTACTGCTTAAAAAGGAAACAATAAGCGGTGAAGAATTTAACGCCTGCTTTAGCGCAGTAGAGGAAGGAGGAAATAAAAATGGAAGTAACTAAAGATACACTAATTGGCGAAGCATTGCAGATGAATATGGGTATCGCTCCGATTTTGCTGGAAATAGGTATGCATTGCCTTGGATGTCCTGCTTCACAGGGCGAAACCCTCGAAGAAGCTTGTATGGTTCACGGCGTTGATGTTGATGAATTGCTTGCAAAAATCAATGAATTTCTTAAAAATAACTGATATAGCAAAAAATGACTGAACATATTGTTCAGTCATTTTTTGTGTAAAAAAAGACGGATTTCATTTTGAAATCCGTCTTTTTCTGGTAGCGGTAACTAGATTCGAACTAGTGACACTGCGGGTATGAACCGCATGCTCTAGCCAACTGAGCTATACCGCCGTACAACAAAAACTATTATACACTAACAGTTTTCATTTGTCAAGCTTTTTTTTCAAAAAAATCAAAAATTTTTATTTTTATAAATATTGACTATTTATGTTATATATGTTAATATAAAATATAGGAATATTTTTTTCTTCTTATTATATTAATTTAACCAAAGGAGTAATGGAAATGAAAAAACTCACATCTATTTTAATGGCAGCTGTTATCTGTATCGGCGCCTGCTTCACGCTTGCATCATGCGGTGACAAGACAGACTTTAATGTTGGTATATGTCAGCTTATGGTTCATGAGTCGCTTGATAAGGCTACAGAGGGTTTTATTGACGCTTTAACAGAAGAGCTTGAAAAGGAAGGCAAAACAGTTGCATTTGATACACAGGTAGCAGGTGAGGCTAACCTCTGTACTACTGTTGTGAACACTTTCACTGCAAAGGGTGCAGACCTTATTATGGCAAACGCTACACCGGCACTTCTTGCTGCTGCAAACGCTACATCGTCAATTCCGGTTCTCGGTACTTCGGTAACTGATTATGACGATACTTTCTCAGGTAATATTCCTGAAAATGTAACAGGTACATCAGATGCTGTTCCGTTCGACGAGCAGGCTCAGATGATGATTGAAACTCTTGCGCTTGTTGAAGGTGATAAGGTAGGCGTACTGTACTGTACAAACGAGTCAAATTCACTGATTCAGTACGAGGCTGTTAAGGAGTTGTTTGAGGAAAAGGGTATTGTTGTTGAGGCATACACATTCTCAGAAACAACAGAGCTACAGGCAATCGTAACCTCAGCTGCAAGCGAGTGTAAGGCGATCTATGTACCGTCAGACAACACAGTTGCTCAGAACGATACAGTTGTAGGAACTATCTGTACAGAGAAAAAGATACCGGTATTCACAAGCTACGGCGGCGATGTATGCTATGCAAGTCTTGCAATTGACTACTACGAGTTAGGTCAGGAAACAGGTAAGATGGCGGCTGAAATTCTTCTCGGAACAAAGACTCCGGCTGATATGGAGGTTAAGACACTTACTCCGTCAGTGGTATATAACGAAGAGCTTTGTGCACAGCTTGGCATAACAGTTCCTGCAAACTAATTAAGAAAACAGAGGTAAACAATGGCTTTTTTGAATGTATTGCCCGGTGCTGTAGCTGAAGGGCTTATATGGGGATTGATGGCAATAGGCATCTACATATCCTACAAAATTCTTGATATTGCCGATCTCACAGTTGATGGCTCAATCTGTACAGGTGCGTGTGTGTGCGTTGTTATGCTGTCAGGCGGACTTCCTGCGTGGCTGTGCGTTATTGTCGCATTTTTGATCGGTGCCGCTACGGGTGTGCTGACTGGTATATTCCATACTGCACTGGGTATTCCTGCAATACTTGCCGGAATCCTGACACAGTTGATACTCTATTCGGTAAATCTGTCAATTCTCGGCGGTAAATCGCTGCTTGCGATTGATGTACGCTCAAGCAATCTGCTGCTCAATATGGGTGATAATGTGTCGGCTATTTTTGCGGCAGGGTTAATCATAATATGTGTTATAGTTCTGCTCTGGATGTTCTTCTACACAGAGGTAGGACTCACAATTAAATCTACGGGCGATAATCCGCATATGAGCCGTGCACAGGGTGTTAATGTTAAATTCAACAAGGTGCTTGGTCTTGCTATTGCAAACGGAATAGTTGCTCTGGCAGGTGCACTTTTGGCACAGTACAAGGGCTCGGCAAACATAAACGACGGTCGTGGTGCGATTGTAATCGGACTTGCGGCGATATTTATAGGACTTTCTGTTTCTATGAAAATCAAGCCGAATTTTGTTGTCAGTCTTATAGGTGTTGTTTTCGGCGGTGTAGTGTACTATATTATCTACAACTTCGTAATACTTCTCGGTCTGAAAACAGACTATCTCAAGATGCTTTCGGCTATCATAGTTGTACTGTTCCTTGCAATACCTTATCTGAAGAACGAATACTTTAAAAAGCAGAAATCTATTTTTATAGATTCACCGAATGCTTCAGGAGGTAGTGCTGATGCTTAAAATAACAAATTTACAAAAAACATTTAATCCGGGAACGATAAACTCAAAAACAGCACTGAGTGGTCTTGACCTGACTCTGAATAACGGTGACTTTGTTACTGTAATAGGCGGTAACGGTGCGGGCAAGTCCACACTGCTCAACGCAATTTCGGGTGTATGGAAGCCTGACTATGGCACAATCGTGATTGACGGGGTAGATGTAACCAATATGCCCGAACACAAAAGAGCGAAGTTTCTGGGCAGAGTTTTCCAGGACCCAATGATGGGAACTTCTCCTGATATGGAGATTGCCGAAAATCTTTCGATTGCGGCAAGACGAGGCACAAAGCGTAAGCTTGTATGGGGCATAAGACGGCATGAACGTGACCAGTATAAGGAGCTTCTTGCAAGCCTTGAATTAGGTCTTGAAACAAGACTTTCATGCAAGGTCGGTCTTTTATCGGGCGGTCAGAGACAGGCGGTAACATTGCTTATGGCTACCTTGAAGCGTCCGAAGCTGCTGCTGCTCGATGAGCATACTGCCGCGCTTGACCCTAAAACTGCGTCAAAGGTGCTTGAGATAACCGATAAGCTTGTAAAGGAAAACAACCTTACTACGCTTATGATAACTCATAATATGCACGATGCTATTGCTTACGGTAACCGTCTTATTATGATGCATGAGGGCAAGGTTGTTGTTGATGTATCAGGCGAGGAAAAAGCAAAGCTCACAATTCCGCAATTACTTGGTCTTTTTGAAAAAGCAAGCGGCAGTGAGATGGTAAGTGATAAGGTTATACTTTCTAAATAACAAAAATAACAGCAGTTCTTATGAGCTGCTGTTATTTTTGTTGTTCCGTTCGGCTTTTCTTATATGATGCCGTATAAGCTTGTATGCTGTTGCAGTGAACGGTACGCCTATCAGCATACCGGGGATACCAAACAGCCCGCCTCCTGCAACTACAGATGCAAACGTCCATATCCCGGGCAAACCAACCGATGCACCGACTACCCTCGGATAGATTATATTACCCTCAAGCTGCTGTAGAATCACTACGAATATAAGGAAGAGTATTGCGGAGGTGGGGGATACCGTGAGAAGTATAAGTGCACCTAATGCCGCTCCGATGTATGCACCCGCAATCGGTATGAGTGCGGTGAAGCCTATAAGTGTTCCTATCATCATCGGATATTTAAACCGGAATATCCACATTCCCACAATG
>CAYMCT010000172.1:0-3797 GCA_964389075.1 uncultured Lachnospiraceae bacterium | reverse complement strand
TCACTGAATCTTCAGCTTCAACCTTTGTTTTCTGTGCTTCTTCAAATACAGCCTTCTTTTCATCTAAGATTTCCTGATAGCCTGCAGCAAGATATTCTGCACAGTACTTTTCATACTTAGCATCAAATTCTTCCGGCTTACAGTTTGTAAGGTCTGTCTGAATAACCTGCCACTTTGTCAGGAGCGCACCCGAATACTTTGAAAGTGATTCAATAGGCTTTGTGAATAGGTAATCTGTGTAGATATAATTCTCAGCTGTCTTAGCATTCTCGTATGACTGATAGATAAGATCTTCATAACCGTCAGGGGCATATGTTTCAGCCTGAGCCTTAACATTAAGCTCTTCATCACCAAGATCCTTACCCTCTATTACAAGACACCACATATCCTTGTTAGCATTGTAGTTAAGTCTTTCTTCACCCTCGTAACCGTCTACAAGTACAGGAATATCGCCATCCATATTATATGTCTTACCCTCGATACCATTCTGCATTGCAAACAAGTTGTTCTGCATCCACTCGAAATACATAAGCACAGCCTCAGGATGTGCACAGTTTACGTTGATACCTGTCATCAAACCGAATGGGTTATCTTCTCTGCCCGGTGTTACGTGACCGTATCTGTCGTCAGGGTTACTTGGCATTATCATAACCTCTGCATCAGGAACATTAGCCTTTAATGATGCAATGATATCCGGAGTCTTTGTGAGGTAAAGACCATATGTACCTGCCTTACCCGAAACGAATGCTTCCTTAGCCTTTGAGCCATCAGTATCAAGATACCACTCAGGGCTTACAAGACCTTCGTTATACTTCATATTATCGTCTTTGAGTGCAAGCTTTGTAGGCTCATATGTAAGAGGTGCAACTGTTATATCTGTATAAAGTGCGTGATCCTCTGCCGGAAGCGGATGCTCCATATAATGAGTTCCACGATAGTTTGCATTACCCATTGACTTATTTTCCGGAATTGTATCCTCTCCGCCGAGCTTCATATCACGGAAGTCTCTGAGCATATCAAGATATTCCTCTGTGTTCTTAGGAAGGTCTTCCGGTATACTTCTGCCCGTCTTTTCAATCCAGTCTTTTCTTACTAAAGTTATATAGTTGTAAGCTTTTGGTCTGGTTGCAGCAAGCAAATACTTTGTACCGTCAAGGTATGTATATTCGTCAAGTTGCTTTGTCTTTTCATAGAAATTAGGAGCATACTTCTTGATCATTTCCGTATCAAGTTCCTGGAATGCACCCATTTCAACAAAGTTTACGATTGACGGATAGTCATAGTTATAAAGGATATCCGGCTGGTTTTCCTTGCTACCTGCCATAAGCTGGTTGAACTTTGTTATTTCTTCTTTTCTCGGGATAGCAATAAATGTCATCTTGATGTTGTGCTTATCACCGAATTCCTTCTGAACATACTTTGTCCAGTAGTTGTCTGTTACGTTTGGCAAGCCTGCCTGACCTCTGTCATAAACAGGAATCTTGAGCTCAATCTGCTCAGGATATACATAGTCCTCTACGTTTTCTCTTGACATAATTTCATCATAGTCAATGTTTGCAGACTTCTTGCCGCCGCAGCCAACACACATTGAAAGAAGCATTGACGCTGCAAGAGCTGCTGTTAAAATTCTCTTAAATTTCATTACGAAACCTCCTTAAATAATTTATGTTTATATTAATATACAAATTAATTAACCCTTTACGGCGCCGACCATAACACCCTTAACAAAGTACTTCTGTACGAACGGGTAAACTATGATAATCGGAATAGTAGCAAACATAATTGTTGCTGACTTAACAACCTCAGCAGCCTGCTGAACACCGCCGCCCGCTTCCTGAGCAAGACTCGCTGATGCCGATGAATCTATAAGGTTATATAGCTTTAACTGCAATGGCTGCAAATCAGGATTCTGTATATAATAAAGTGCATCTGTGAACGCATTCCAACGGCTTACCGCATAGAACAATGCAAGTGTTGCCAGAACTGACTTTGAAAGCGGAAGTACCACTGCAAACAACGTTTTGAAGTGGTCACAGCCGTCAAGCTCAGCAGCCTCAAGCAAGCTGTCGGGAATTGAGCTCTGCATAAATGTTTTAAGAATAATCATATTGTACGCAGAATATGTAAGCGGAAGCAACAGACACCATACGGTATCGAGCATTCCGAGGTTATCCATATTCAAAAAGTCAGGAATAGTACCTGCACTGAAGTACATTGTAATCATAAATACTGTTACAAAGAAGCTTCTGCCTTTAAGGTCTCTCTTTGTCAGCGGATATGCTGAGAAAATTGTAACTATAAGACCTATTACAGTAAATGCAACAGTAAGGAAAACCGTAAACCACAATGAACGCATCATTGACGGGTCACCCATAACGGTTTTGTACGCATTAAGTGTTAAACCAACCGGCCACAAGAATACTTTGTTTGCATATACAGCCGCATCACTGCTTATTGACTTTGCAGCAACGTGCAAAAACGGAATAAGGCATATTAATGAAAGAACTCCGATAAAGATATATATAAGTATATCTGCAATTATATCCCCGATGCTTTTTTTAATTTTCATCAATTTTCCCTCCCTCTTATATAATTCCGCTCTCGCCGAGCATCTTCGAAATACGGTCTGCAACCAATACAAGAATTACGCCTATAACTGACTGGAACAAACCAACCGCAGTAGCTGTAGAGAAGTTACTTGAACCCAAACCGATTTCATAAACATAAACAGGTATTGTATATGAAATATCTGTAACCATCGGGTTAGAAAGTGTATATACACGGTCGAATGAACCGCCCATAATTCTACCAAGACTCATAATAAGCATAACAACGATTGTACCCTTGATACACGGCAGAGTAATATTCCAGATTTTACGCCATCTGCCGGCACCGTCAACAGTTGCTGCCTCATAGAGCTCAGCATCAATGCCTGTAATAGCAGCAAGGTAAATAATTGTACCCCATCCCATACCTTGCCATATACCGATTAGTATGTATGAAGCCAGCCAGTGCCATTTCTCTGTAAGGAAAGGAACAGTATCACCGCCAAGTCTTGTGATAAGTACGTTTACCATACCTGACTGCGGCGAGAATAACTGATATGCAAGACCCGCAACAATAACCCATGACAGGAAGTGCGGCAGATATAGTACAGTCTGTGTTACCTTCTTATACCACTTGCATCTGATTTCATTAAGCAGGATAGCAAGGATAATTGACACCCAGAATCCAACCAGCAAATCGAGCAAATTGAGAGTCAGCGTATTCTTCAAGGCTCTGAAGAAATCAGCATTTTTAAATGTTTCCTTAAAAACATCAAGACCGACAAACTCCGAACCGTCAAAGCCCCTGATAGGATTGTAGTCCATAAATGCCATCGACAGACCTGCCATAGGTAAATACTTAAAGATAAGCACCATAGCAAACGGTACAGCCAGAAGTGTATATAACTGCCAGTCTCTTTTTAAATAGTACATGAAACCCTTTTTTCTGTTTGGTGAAACAGATACATTTTTTTGCGTTTTCATATATACTCTCCCTTCGTATTTTGAAATAATACAATGAATTTATATAAATGTATTATAGCACAATATACATAATTTTGCAATGCAATTTGTACAACAAATGCCACAATTTTTATGAAAAAATCCGATTTTTAAACAAAAACTATGAAATATGACTTATGTTCATATTTTTTCGTTACGGTTTGCCGGTAATATTTGTAACTTATGAACAAATCCATACAAAAAAGTCCTTGACACGGAAGATAAAAACATATACAATACTTACATTAT
>CAYMCT010000171.1:0-3808 GCA_964389075.1 uncultured Lachnospiraceae bacterium | reverse complement strand
GCCGTTGAATCCGGTTGATATTCCTGTTATACCACTGGTGTTCTGTGCATTTTTAGCAAATGTTTCATAGCTCACCTGCAAAATATCACTTATATGAACCAGGTCCTTTTGCTCTCTCGATGAAGAAACATCAAATATAAGCTGTTCACTCTGTTCCAGAATACGTGAGAGTGTATCTTCCTCATCATATGCCATTTTTGAAATTGAGTTAACGCTTTTTATAAGAGTACGAAGAACAGATTTCTCTTTTATTATATTTGAGTAGTATTTTACATGCTGTGTTGTAGGCACGCTCACAGAAAGCTTTTTCAGATATTCAACACCGCCTACAGCATCCAGATTATTATTTATCTTAAGCCATTCCGCAACGGTTACAAAGTCGATAGCCTTGTTTTCATTAAACAAACCCATTATAGCTTCAAAAATATATTTGTTGGCTGTAAAATAAAAATCCTTCGGCGAGAGAATTTCTGCGGCATCCCCGACACTTTCAGGGTCACTTAACGCACTGCCGAGCACCGCCTGCTCCGCCTCCATATTGAACGGTAAATCCCGTTCCGCCACAAACCGGGTATCAAGGGTGTTTAGCGGCAAACCGTTATCCATTTCATCCATCGTTGTTTCTTGCTCCTTTCAAACAGAGGAGTTTACGCTCACTGCTTAATTACATTTACCTTAAGTATTCCGTTTATTCCAGTATATACCTTTACAGTTACTTCTGTTACACCCAATACCTTTATTCCGTCAGGCATAACGAACTTCTTTTTGTCAAGCTTTATATGATGCTGTGCAGTTAATGCCTCTGCAACGTCCTTTGATGTGATGGAGCCGAAAAGCTTACCGTTGTCGCCTGCTTTTGCTTTCAGCTCAACAGTGATGTTCTTCATCTGCTCAACTATTTTCATAGCCTCTTCGGTTTCTGTTTTTATCTTATATTCCAAAGACTCCTTTTTACCCTTCAAGATGTTAAGGTTTGAATTTGTAGCCTCTGTTGCAAGACCCTTAGGCAACAGAAAGTTTCTTGCATATCCGTCAGAAACATTGATTAACTGACCTTTTTTGCCCTGTCCCTTTACGTCCTGTGTTAAAATAACCTGCATTTTTTATCTCTCCTTATGTTCATTATTTACGCAGTTGTTTCGCTAACATACTCTTTAACTGCTTCTTTTACTTTTTCTATACCTTCATTAACATCAATATCCTTTATAAAAGCGCCCGAAACGGTCATATGTCCGCCGCCGCCAAGCTTTTCCATAATAAGATGAACATTGATTCCGCCAAGCGAACGTGCACAGAAGCCGACTCCGTTTTCGCACGGGTATACAACTATTGATGCCGCAACATTATCAAGATTGAGCATCTCGTCAGCCGCCTGCGATGCGAGCATCCGCATATTGGTATGCTGCTTTTCTGTTTTTGATATTGCAATGTTTTCAGTAATCATTTCCACTGCACTTACAATCTCAGCTTTTCTTGAATAATCGGAAATAGAACTGCTGAACATTCTGCGTACCGCAACAGTATCAAGGCCAAGCTTTCTCAGATATGATGCCGCTTCAAAAGTACGCACACCGGTTTTGAGCATAAAGTTCTTTGTATCCATAAGTATTCCTGTATACAAACACTGAGCCTCAAGCTTAGTAACTGCCGAATCGGCATCCATATACTCAAGAAGCTCCGTAACCATCTCACAGGTCGATGATGCATACGGCTCGTGGTATACAAGCGAACACGAACCGATAAATTCAGTAGCACGTCTGTGATGGTCAATAAGCACTACCTTATTCACCTTCTCCAGAAGCTTTTCGCAAGGCACCATTGACGGACGATGTGTATCGAGAACTATCAGGAGTGTATTTGGTGTTACCTCCTCAAGTATCTCATTCTCGTCCAGAAACATTCCTGAATATTCGTCTATTACTTTAAGCTCATTATACATTGCGCCCACAGCCGGCGAGTTACGGTCGTGTACAATATAAGGATTCTTGCCCAGCATCCTCACCACACGCTGTAAGCCTATTGCCGCACCGAAGCAGTCGTAGTCAGCTGTTTTATGACCCATAAAAATTACATTGTCACTGCTCTTGATGAAATCATACAAGGCTGTGGCAACCGCTCTTGCCTTAACACGCGTGCTTCGCTCAAGCTCGCCCTTTTTAGCGCCGTAGAACATAAACTGGATATCGTCCTTTATACAGGCCTGTCCACCACCACGACCCAATGCCATATCCAGTGCCTGCCTTGCCCTGACTTCGTTTTCGGCAACAGAACCGCCGGTTCCTACTCCGATACTGAGCGATAGCGGAAACTTTATATCGGTTTCGGCAATCTCACGTATTTTTTCAATTATCTCAAATTTATTATCAATAAACTTTGAAAGATACTGATGCTCAAATATAAGACTGAATCTGTCACGGTCGGTCTTCTTAATCACCGGATCGGCAACCTTAGACCACGAAACAAGCGCACTTCGTATCTTTGACGCTGCTGTATCCTGAACATCATCGTCAGTTTTCTGTACAAACTCGTCATAATTGTCAATATTGATTACGGCAATATCTACACGCTCATTTTCATAATCAAGCTCAAGCTGTTTTTCTCTCGTTACATCCTTCAGGAAGAAAAACACCGAATAATGGTCACCAAGCTTGTTAGGTGCAAGCTGGTCCTTGAGCATACGCCACTCCAGTGAATATATACGTCCGTCCCGGATTGTTTCAATCTGTTTTCCATGCGGATATTTCAGTACCTCCGACCACTTAAGCTCTTCTATACAATCGTCCAGCGACTCGTACTCAAGCTTATTCTCAGCAAATATATCGGAGAACATATCGTTATACCACCGTATTGTACCGTCTACCGAGCATATAACCATAGGCAGCGGAACGCTCTTAACCATATTTTCCGATATACCGTCTTCATTGCTGACAATGTTCTGCAGGTACTTTATTATGTTCTCATTTCGTCTTTTTCTTATTATAAGCACAGGTGTTAAAATAAGTAACCCCAATGCACCCTGAATTGCCGCCATAATATACGATTTATCAAGCACAAGCACTGCTGCACATATAATAAGCGCAACAGACGCTGTTATTGCCGCAATCATATATTTACGCATTGCATGAGAATACACTTTTTTCATTTCAATCTCCATCCCGGATTTTTGGTATCTTAATCTTATCTTTTCCGTAAATATTTGCAAAGCTCAGACATATCCCGGTATTCTGTTTCCAACGAATGTCCCCGCTCCTCTGCAATAGTCAGCAGATCACATATGCGGCTGTCTATAGTGCTGTGAGTGATACCCAGATGCTTAGCCAGTATGTAATTCATAGCAATGATGGTAGAAACAGTGTTCTCCACATTACCGTAATCTGCAAGCTCGTCATAATCGGCAAGTGTTTTGTAAAGGTTTGCAACCTCTGCAAGAATCTCGCTTTTTATTCCCTCTATTGCTTTCAGGTTGTTTGCAATGTTCATAGTGATGTCCTCCTCAAAAAATTCAGATACACCCCTACGTTATTCTATCACACCGCTCCAATATTGTCAATATTTCCACACAAATTTCACAGTTAATCGCACGACAGCTGTATATAGCACCGTTCGACATTTGTGTATTTTTGACTGTTTTTTTATTCTTTATAATCTGATTAATAATTCATTTACACAAAAAGTTTACACCTGTGTTGACAGCTGTAAACTTCAGTTGTATAATAACTGATAATACATATAGGTGATTGTAAAATTAACGGTAAAAATGATTAACATAACTCAATCATCAGAAGAATTGATACAATCAGGTAAAAAA
>CAYMCT010000170.1:0-3827 GCA_964389075.1 uncultured Lachnospiraceae bacterium | reverse complement strand
TTACAGATTAAAAATTTGTTGTTATAATGTAATTACCAAAATTTAAAGGAGGAGAAATTCTATGCGTAAATTATTTGCATCTATATTAATAGCAGTAACTATGTTTGTGACTGGTAGCACGGTTATGGCAGAGGAGAATACATACCAAAACGGCGACTGGATTTATAGTTCAGCAACAGATAAAATTGTAAAATGGGCAGGTGTCGGCAAAGATGTTGTCATTCCCGAAAATTCAGTGGTTGACTCAGTGTTTAAGTTCAATTCAAGAGGATTGCATTCATCTAAAGAAGGTGAGTATATTCAGATTGAAAGCTTTGTGGTTTCTGAGGGCGTGACAATAGAGGGTTCACTGAATATGTTTGCATATGAAAAATTCAAAAAGATTGAATTCTATAACAATGCAGAGCAAATGCCAAAGGTGAATTTAGACTTTAGAAATATGGAAGGGCTGACAGTTCTTAAATTGCCTGAAGGTTTGACAAAAATTGAGGATGATATGTGTAACGGCTGTTATGCACTTGAAACGGTATATATTCCTGACAGTGTAGAAACAATAGGCGAATATGCGTTTTGTGGTTGCGAAGCATTAACAAACTTTGAGTTTCCGTCTAATATAAAGACTCTTGGAGAAAATGCATTTAAGCGTTGCAGGAGTATAAAATCATTATATATTCCTGCAAGCGTAGATTATACGGCAATTGATGTATATGTTGATCTTGAAGAGGTTGAATTTGAAAAGGATCCGGAGCATACAAGAGAATTTTACAAGCATTTTATGCATACAGCATGGATGCAGAAAAAGATTATACCCACTATAGACAGCGATTTTATAGTAGTAGATAATTATTTAGTAAAATATATAGGCAGAGATAAATCCATAGTTATACCTGATGAGGTCACTGTTATTGATGAAGCTGCATTTTATCAGTCTGACATAACCGATGTAAAGATACATAATAAAGTAACTGAAATACATAATAATGCATTCGGTCAATGTATGTCCCTAAAAGAGGTAACTATTCCGTCATCGGTAAACGTTATAGGCGAATTTGCCTTTTGGGATTGCGGAGCGTTAGAGAAAGTAACCATAGAGGGAGATTGTCTGATTTATGGCGGAGCTTTTGCTAATTGCTATGCTCTTACATATGAGGGAATAAATCTGTCAGGTGAAATAATCTATGATACGGACAGTGAATTTGAAGCGGATCCGCTTGTGTTACATAACAAAGAGTATTTGCCGACAGAAAAACCAACGAAAACCACTGAACCAACTGAGGAACCAACCACTGAGCCAACTACCGAGCCGACCGCTGAACCTACAGAAACACCAACAGAGAATCCGACATCAGAACCTGTTGAGCAAGCAGTTCTTACAGTGACATCAACAGCAGACGGCTTGATTGTTGCAACTAACGGCAAAGAAGTGGATTTCGGTGAGGAATTGCCTTTTATAGATGAAAACGGCAGAACACAGATACCGATAAGAGCCGTAGCAGAAGCTTTGGGTTGTGAGGTAAGCTGGGACGAAGAAACATACACAGCCACACTCACAAAAGGCGATAAAACTGTTATAATCAAAATAGGAAGTGCAGATATGCAGTCCGGAAGTGAGATTATAACAATGGATACCATAGCACAGATAGTAAATGACAGAACATATATCCCTGTCCGCTTTGCCGGAGAAGCGTTGGGGTTAAAGGTAGAGTGGGTTAGCAGATGATTACGGCAACAAAGGAGGAATAGTGAATGAAAAAGTTAATATCGTTAATGATTTCAGTGGTGTTGTTAATTGGAAGTGTCAATGTATTTGCAGAAACAACAACTGAGGATTTACGCTATACTTCTGAAGCGGGCGATGTGTTTTCATATGAATATTCAGAAGACGGTACAGGGGTATATATAGTAACACATCGTGGGCTTAGTTCGACGGATTTAGTTTACCCTGATACCATTGATGGGTTGCCCGTAGTACGTGTTTGTGGCGAAAATCTCAGAAACAGGGTAAAATCAATAACATTACCTAAATACTGCAAAGAGATAGCTCTTTTTGGCGGAGAAGAAAATTTAGAAACTGTTATTTTGAATGAGGGTTTGGAGGAAATAGGAAGTCGGGCTTTTATAAACTGTGTAGACCTTAAAACCATTAATCTCCCATCGTCTCTGACAAAAATAGGTGATACTGCATTTTCAGGTTGTACTTCTTTGGAAAATATAGAATTACCTCCGAATATAGCCACGATTGAAGCATCGACCTTTTTGGATTGCACATCATTAACAAGTATAGAAATTCCGTCTGAGGTAACTCAGATTGGAGCAAGTGCTTTTCGTGGCTGCACATCGCTTGAAGATGTAAAGTTCAACGAGGGACTTGTACGAATTGATGCGAGTGCTTTTTCAAAATGTGCCATATCAAGCATAGAGTTTCCTGAGTCATTAATACGCTTAGGAATAAATTCGTTCGCAAACAACAAAAAACTAAAACAAGTCACAATTCCTGAAAATGTAGTTAAGATAGAAAAAGGTGCATTTACAAAATGCGGACTGGAAAAAGTAACACTTCATAATAGAATTGAAACAATGGAACTATATGCTTTTCATTGTCCCGATACCTTGCGTGAGGTTGAGGGATTGAGTGATGAGTTGATTGCAGAGTTCTGGACAGCATTTGATGAAACACCGTGGCAGAAATCTTTAATAAATGATGATAATCCATTTATTATTACTAAGGCAGGAAAGCTTGTTGCATATGTCGGAACATCTAAAGATATAGTAATTCCCGATACTGTAAAGGTAATAGGTGAATATGCTGTAACAGGAGTAGAAAGTGTAGTAATACCGAACACAGTAACAGAAATTGAACGATGTGCTTTTTATGGGGCAGACCTCACAGCTGTAACAATTCCGGCAAGTGTTATAAACATAGGAGAAATGGCATTTTCAAATTGTCGAAAATTAAAGGATATAACATTTGAGGCAGGGGATAAAACTTTGAATTTGGGCTTGGCATCATTTCAGGACTGTGCGGTTACAACCGACAGCTTAGTAACTAACGGCAGACGTTATACAAATAAAACTACTGCATTTAAGAATACAGTGTTTGACCCTTATTTTGAGAATTATGTTCCGATAGGAACCGAACAGCCAACTGAAGAACCTGAACAGACAGAAGAACCGACCACTGAGCCAACTGTTGAGCCGACAGAAATAGCAACAGAGAACCCGACATCAGCACCTGCGGAGCAGTCGGTTCTAAAAGTAATATCAAAAGACGGTGATATAACGGTCGAGGTAGACGGAAAAGAAGTAGATTTCGGTGACGAATATCCGTTTGTAGATAATAACGGAAGAACGCAAATACCCATACGGGCGGTAGCAGAAGCCTTTGGTTGTGAAGTGGATTGGAATGATTATGCATACGTTGCAACGCTTACAAAAGGCGACAGAAAGGTTATAATTAAATTAAACAGCAAATATATGCAGGTGGGGAATGACATCACAGGCTACGAAACTATAATTATGGATACCATAGCACAGATAGTAAATGACAGAACATATATCCCTGTCCGCTTTGCCGGAGAAGCGTTGGGGTTAAAGGTAGAATGGGTTAATAGGTAAAAATAAAGGGGATGCGTCGCATCCCCTTTGATTATGTAATTAGAAATCAACTTCTGTACCGTAGAATGTGCATTTAAAGAGCTTAGCCATCTGTTCAGGGTTGATTGCTCTCGGATTTGAGCCTGTGCAGGCGTCTGCTACTGCATTTGCTGCTATATCGTCAAGCTTTGCAAGGAATTCATCTTCCTTAACACCGAATTCCTGAATTGTCT
>CAYMCT010000169.1:0-3829 GCA_964389075.1 uncultured Lachnospiraceae bacterium | reverse complement strand
GAGAGTATCTATTGCCCGTGCACTGGCAGGTGATCCGTCAGTAATCCTTGCAGACGAGCCAACCGGTGCGTTGGATTCTAAAACCGGGCGTGACGTTATGCTGTTTCTACAGAAGCTTCACCGTGAGGGCAATACGATTATTCTAATAACTCACGATAACTCTATTGCGGCGCAGGCATCGCGTATAGTACGTGTTACCGACGGACGTATAGTATATGACGGTCCTGTGGAGGGTGATGAAAGAGTTGCACGCCGTATGTCGGCAGGACACGGGGAGGGTGATGCTTAATGAATCTTGGTAAAAGCTTTACAATGGCTCTTTCGAGCATCATCAATAACAAGGTGCGATCGTTACTTACAATGCTCGGTATAATTATCGGTATTGCGGCGGTTATAATTCTTGTATCGGTTATGAACGGACTCACAAACGAGGTCACCTCGACCTTTAATGAGTTCGGGACAACTTCTCTTACTGCGAATATTACACCTCGAAGTATAAAGGATGTAGCGCCTGAAGAGATTTATGAGTTCACTGACGAAAATCCGGAATATTTTGACGGTGTATCACCTAAGCTTAATGTAAGCGGACAGCTCAAAACAAAGGAATCGGCTGATGATACAATAACCGGCAGCTGTAACGGTGTATCGGAGGATTATGAGCACATACAGAAGCTGGAGCTGAGCTTTGGAAGATTTCTTGGCTACTCAGATTGTGCAAATAAATCAAAAGTGGCGGTAGTAGGTTCGTATCAGGCGGTATATTTTTTTGGCAAATCATCTGCTGCACTGGGCGAAACGATACGAATTAACGGTGTTCCGTTTACGATTATCGGAGTACTTGAGGAAACAGAGGATTCATCGGAGTCATCGGGCGATAATGCCGTATATATTCCCTACACTGTGGCGATGGAGATGAACGGAACAAAGGTTGTAAACTCATATGTGGTAAATGCCTCGTCGGACGACAAGGTGGAAACCTCAAAAACAATGCTTGAAAATTATCTTCTCGAAATGGTGGGCGACAGTGATTACTATTCTGTAACCTCTATGCAGGCTATAATAGACAGTATGACAGAAATGCTTGATAAAATGGAACTTGTTCTTGTTGCCATAGCAGGTATTTCGCTGCTTGTAGGCGGCATAGGTATTATGAACATAATGCTTGTGTCGGTAAGCGAGCGCACGAGGGAGATTGGCATAAGGAAATCGCTTGGTGCAAAGCATAAGCATATTATGACGCAGTTCGTAATGGAATCGGGCGTTGTAAGCTGTATAGGCGGAATTTTCGGTATAATCATCGGAGCGATTGTTTCAGTTTTATCAGGAAAGCTTCTCGGAATGGCAGTATCGCCATCGGGCGGTGCAATATTCGTGGCATTCGGAATATCGGTAAGCATAGGAATTATATTCGGTTTTCTGCCGGCACGTAAGGCGGCAAAGCTGAATCCCATAGATGCGTTGCGTTCAGATTGATTTCCGCAGCCTGAAAGGAGATATTATGAAAAAGATTATTTCAGCACTGGTTGTCAGTGCATTAACAATATGTATGTGGGTAATGCCGGTATCAGCGGCAAGCTCATCGTGGCAGGCTGACGGAGATACAACAGCACTGCTTTCCGGTCTTGGTATAATGGTTGGTGACGATGACGGCAACTTTAATCTCGATTCATATGTAACAAGAGCAGAGATGTCAAAGATAGCAGTTGCGGCATCAAGTTATAAGAATACGGTTGCATTAGGACTGCAGTTTTCGCCGTTTGCCGATGTGCCATCGTCGTTCTGGGGTGCGCCTTATATTCGTGCCGCAGTTTCGGCAGGGATTGTGAAGGGATATATCGACGGCACATTCAAGCCGAATGGGACTGTTACATATGAAGAAGCAATAACAATGATGCTGAGAGTTCTTGGATATACAGAGGACGATTTTGGTGCGGCATATCCATACGGACAGGTCGGAATGGCAGAGAGCCTTAAAATGACAGAGGGTATGAATTCGTCAATAGCTGCACCGCTTACACGCCGTCAGGTAGCTGTGCTGATATGCAATTCGCTTGATACATCAATGAAATCAAGCGGTCAGACACTGATTTCGGTACACGACTGTACAATTGTTGAGGATGTTACGATAATTGCAGGTCAGGACGAGGATTCAACTCTTTCGCATGATGAAATAAGCACAACATCGGGCAAATACAGAATAGACGAAAGCTTTAACGATTCAAATATAGGATGTCGGGGTGATCTGGTAGTCAGGGACGGAAAATATGTAGTGGCATTCTCGTCAGACGGTTCGATGTCATCAGAAAAATATGTAATCTATTCTATCCTTAACGATGCAATTCTGTGTTATAGCGAAGGAAACAACACAAACATCAAGCAGATTCAGGTCAACAGCAGCACAACCTGCTACAGAGGCTCGTCGGCATATACATACGGTTCATTGAGTTCATCAATGGAAATGGGCGATACAATAAGAATAAGATACAAGGATAACGGTGAGGTTGATTACATTAATTATAATGAAGGAACTCTTGAAGGTCCTATAAAGGTTACATCAGATTCGTGGATGAATAATTTTGATACAAATTCATCAACAAAGATTGTCCGTGACGGTAATGTTGTCGCTGCAGCCAGTATAGAAAATAATGATATTATCTATTACAGCGAAGCGCTCAATATGATTCTTGCCTATACAAATAAGGTAACAGGTATTTACGAGAGTGCGTCACCTTCTAAGGATTTACCGCAGAGTGTAACAATTTCAGGTGTAACATATTCGGTTGAGGGCGTAGATGCATTCAATGAGCTTTCATCAAGCGGTTCGGTAAATTACGGTGATACGGTGACAGTTCTTCTTGGCCGTGACGGAAAGAAGATCGCAGGTGTTGTAACATCGTCATCATCGTCATCGGGTGAGATAGTAGGCTATGTGACAGGCACAGGCAAAAAAGCCTTCTCAAACTCGGATGGCTCAACCTATACAAGCTACTATGCCGATATTGTATCGGCAGACGGTACATCGTATACATATCCTACAACAGGAGACCGTTCAAGTCTGGAGGGCTCGGTTGTAAGAGTGCGTATTTCAAACGGCGAAGCAACCTTGGGTACAGTTTCAAGCTCAGGGGTTAGCGGTTATGTGAGCAGAGAGGATATGACTATAGGCAATATGAAGGTTGCAGAAGATGTAAAAATCATTGATGTAGCATATGCTAACTCATCCGTACCGCTGTACGCAAAAACTTATATGCAGCGTATTGACGGAATGAATCTTTCAAGCTCCTCGGTGAAATACTATAAAACAAACTCCTCGGGAGAGATAACAGAGCTTATTTTGCAAAATGTAACGGGTGATATGTACTCATACGGTATAGTAGTAACAAATGCAATTGATATTGACAACACAAATTACGCATTCAGCGGTATCTCATACGGATCGGGTGTTCAGGTTGTTCTGGACGGTATGACTGTTAAGACTGCAACTAAGCTTTCAAGCTACAGTTCAGCTGTAAGCGAGCTTACAGCAGTGTATGCAAAAATCGGAGGTGTACAGTATCGTTTAAGTGACAAGGTCAAGGTATATCTTAAATCCGGTACAAAGTATATGATTATGTCTCTGAATGAAGCGATAAGCGGTGACTACAGCTACACCTGCTATTATGATAAGACTGAGGCTAACGGCGGAAGAATAAGAATAATAGTGGCAACAGAAAGATAAAAATTCAGAAGAAACTGCAAAAAAAATTGCAGTTTCTCTTTTTTTTAAAAGGGAAAAAGCGTTTGAATGTCGAAATATTAATTCGACGGCAAAATTTTTTTAAAATTTTTG
>CAYMCT010000168.1:0-3855 GCA_964389075.1 uncultured Lachnospiraceae bacterium | reverse complement strand
TTTACTGCAACAGAGCTTGGTTCGGGGGCAGCACTGCGTTATTTGCAGCTCTATATTGAGCATAATATGGGCTATAACAATACAATCCGCAGTGATTTTGAAGTAACAAAATCACCGCATATATATACAAACCTTGTAGATGCACAGAACGTGCTTAAATACTACAAGGAGGTAGAACGTCTTACAGATGAGGGTAATGTTTCATATCTCCCAATGGAGGACGAGCATGAGGATTTTGCATGGTACGACCTTGACGCTCATGCTTTTGTGTTCAAGAGCAAGGGAGAGCGTGCTTATGTAACAATGAACTTCCGCCGTGGCGACTGGCAGTATAATGATTATACAAGAATACACTTTACAACTGAAACCGAGGACAGAACAGCGGAGGTTCGTTCACGCCATGAGGGTGGAACATATACATGGCAGGACGATTCACACCTTACAGACGGTGGTAACCCGTACACACATAACCGTTATAACGGCTATGAGGAGGTTAAATACGGCAAGTATATCTGCGGTATGAACCTTTCAAAGACCGATGCAGAAGTAGGACAGGTCGGTTCAACATATTATGTTGACACAACGGGTGTAACAAAGGCAAAAGACCTTATAAGCGGTAAGGAATATGTAAGCAAAAACGGTGAAGATATAGTGGTTGCGGTTGAGGAACAGAATGCGGTAGTTCTTGAGGTATTGGAACGTAGTACAACTGTAACGGTAAGCACAATTCATAAAACCGGAAACAAGGTTTTGGCTTTTGAAAATGTAACTGTAAAACCAGGCGAAACCGTAACAGCAGAGCCGAAGTTCTTTGACGGCTACAGAGCAACAAACGAAGCTCGTCAGACTGTTATTGCGAAAACAGACGGCGAAAATGTATGTGTATATGAATATACTGCGGATGAAAAGCCTGAGTTTGTTGAAAAGATACGTGAAACTGAGGACGCACAATGGCAGGTATATAATTACGGAACAGCAAACGGTACTGTTGAATTTGATGATAACGGTGAGCCTATAGCTATAACCTCATGCTGTGAAGAGGGCAGAGGTAATATGGATAAAACCTTTGCATACAAAGAGGTTACGGGTGATTTCAAGGTTCATGTAACACTGAAAAATTTTGACAGAACATCAACCGATAAAGAGTATTTTTCACTGTTTGCAACAGACAGTCTTGATTTTGAAACAGGTAATTTCTTTGAGCTTCGTCATTTCTCGAATAACAATAATATCCTGCTTGTAAGCCATCATTCAAAGCAGGAGCTTAGTACGACAAGCTATTGGGCAGGAGATATGAACAAAAAGAGTGTACCGATAGATTTTATAATTGAACGTAGGGGCGATTTAATAGAGTATTGGTACAGTGTAGACGGCGGTGAGACATATCAGCAGACCTCAAAGGCAAGAAATGTCATTCCTGCTGATGCACCGATGTATGTAGGTGTTGCTATGACTTGTCAGAGCGGCGAGGAGAATACGGCACATTTTGAGAACTTTACGCTTGAGGGTAACCTTGTAGGTAAGGATATTAATATAGGCGATACTGTTACAATAGACTTTAATGCAGTAGATGCTGATAATGATAAACTTACATATGAATTTGATGTTCCGGACGAGGCGGTAGTTGAGAACAATGTCGTTACATTTACTGCTCCGTACGGCGGCGAGTTCAGATTCAAAGTATCAGTTAATGACGCATACCACACAGAGCCTGTCACAAAGACTGTTAAGGTAAATGTATCAGGCGGTATCAGGATTGAAATAGATTCACGTCCGCTTACTACTGATGTTTCACCATATATTTCAAATGATTGTACACTCGTTCCGATGCGTGCAATCAGCGAAAGACTCGGTGCTACGGCAGAGTGGATATCTGAAACAGAAACAGCAGTTATAACTAAGGATGATACGGTTATAGAGCTTGTTAAAAACTCAGATATTGCTAAGGTAAACGGTAAGGAAGTAAAGCTTGAGCAGTGTGCGGTAATCACACAGGGCAGAACAATGGTTCCTGCACGTTTCGTTGCAGAGAGTCTTGACTGTGAAGTGGATTGGATTGAAGCAGGACGCCTTGTGAAAATAACAACCCAATAAATAATATGGAGCTGTTGTGACTTTTGTTGCAACAGCTCCAATAATTGGTTTATCTATACAGAAAAGCGTTTTTCAGCATAGATAAGCAGATTATTGCAATGTGTTGTTAAATATTATAGTTCTTTGTTAAAAAAACAACTTGAAGCTATGTGTGTTGTGTGATAAAATTATGGTGGATATAGTATTATTTGTTTTAAAGGAGGTAGTCAGGTGTTTAAGAGAATAACAAGTGCGGTTCTTGCAACGACATTTTTAACAGCGTTAGTTCCTTTAGTGGAAGCTAACGATGATTTGGGTGTTACCGGTTTTGAAAAAGGCGAGACAGAGTGGTTTTTAAATCACTCAAACGGCAGAACGGCGGCAGGCTATGATGAATATAAAAAACATTCGGGAGAACGCTCATATAAATTTGAGGCTGTGACCTCAACAGAGATTGAAAGTGAAAACGCATCTGTTGCAAAGACAATAGATGTAACATATGGTTCTGCATATAAGGTGGAGGTATGGTATTTGTTAAGCGAAGACTATACACGTCTTAACGGAACGGACGGCGGAGCTGTATTTACATACACCATGCTTGATAAAAACGGAGCAGAGATTCCTGATTCGGGGTATGAGTATTACATAGAACAGCTTTCGCGTGAAAGTGATGACCCTGATGAAATACCTTGGTCGGCAAATACGTTTTATATTATTCCTACAAAGGATACGGTAAAGGTAAGAATAAGTGTAGGCTTGAAAGCTGCAACAGGACAGGTAAATTACGATGATATTTCGATTGAAAAGATACCTCTCAATGAAGCACTTTCAAACCCAGTGTCGAAAAATCAGACCTCGGGCGAAAACTATCTTGACAGCTATTTCTGTGGCTGGGAGGGCGAGGACGCCAACTGGTGGAGATTGACTTTAGGTAAAACCCCGATGGCAACCTGCGGGCCTACCGACGAGGATGCACATTCAGGTTCAAAGTGCTACAGATTTACTGCTGATACTATGAATGTTACTGCAGATAACAATCACACAATAGTAAATAACAATTATCACGGCTCATATTTCCTTGTTAAGCCGGGTGTTTATGAAATAAGCTTCTGGTGGAAGATAGAGGGAGAATATAAGCGAGCTTCAAACACGTGGGGTATGTCGGTGAGCGGTTCGACCTATACAGAGAGCGGACAGGAGAACGCCAACGGTAAATTTACAAAAACTTTTCTTACCGAGGATTCAGGTAAAGGCTGGCAGCAGGCTGTATACACACTTACTGTACCGGAGGGTTCTAACAGAATCCGTATTAACATCGGAATGAGAGCATCGACAGGAACATACTATATTGATGATTTAGAGATAAGACCGCTCGTAACAGATCTTGTTACGACACCGGATCTTGAGAATTCTCATGGTATGACTGTAAGAAAGCTTGACAGTGACAGCATATATGTAGATGTTAAAACAGAGGAATCAGAATCCGATGATATAATGGATACCGTAATATTTGGTAACGAGGAAAGTGAAGCAGCTCATAACTTGGAGCCGGGTAAGAGTGTTGTAGGCTACGGCGGATTGGGTGATACATATCGTCAGCTGTATCCGGGGCTGGGTGACAGAATATATGTTACCATGAAGGTTGATCCGAATAAGATGAATTATCTTACAGTCAAGCTCTGGGGAAGTGAAGCAAAAAAACAGCAGGGCAGAATTTTGATGTTCAATGACGAGTTCGGAACACTTCAGGCAAAATACGGTGAGATGTGGCCTGTGTGGGAC
>CAYMCT010000167.1:0-3858 GCA_964389075.1 uncultured Lachnospiraceae bacterium | reverse complement strand
AGATATGTTATATCATTGATTACCATATCTACACCGGGCATATCTTCGTCCGGAAATGCCATACCGCAGTCTATGATAATTATCTCATTGCTATACTCAATGGCAGTCAAATTTTTTCCGATCTCATCAAGACCGCCTATCGGTATAATCCTCAATTTTTTAGTTTTAGCCATTATATCCTCCTCTTATTAATATTTCCGAACCATAATAACTAATTATAGTATACCACATATTCTCTATATTAGTCAAGTAGTTATGTACGACAAAAAATGATGGTAGACATCTTTTTATCTGCCATCATTATATCTCTTATATAATTGTAAGTATTCCTTTATTGCCGTCAAGAATTGCGGTTTCACCCGTCCTGACGTTTTTTGTAACATTCTCAACTCCAACCAATACCGGAAATCCCTTTGCACGTACCAGCGAACGCATACGTGACGCTTCGCCCGATTCAAGAACTACACCAAGAATTTTTTCGTTATCAAATTTCACGAAATCGCTCGGCTCCAGTTTTTTTGCTACAACAATCACAGGCTCCGATGAAACTGTTTCGTTCATCTGTATACCAAGAAGCATTCTGATTACCCTCTCGCAGGCATCATTAATTTCATAGAAACGTGAGCTGAAATAATCCTCCTCTGCTTCCGGTTCAAGTGCAAGCATTTCGCAGGTTTGTGCCACAGCTACCTCCGCATTCACTAACTGATCTGTTATTATATCATAAACAGAGTCTATTACGGCATCATCGTCAAGAATATCTATCTGCGCACTGAACACACCTGCATCAAGCTCGCCGATTTCGCTTACCGTCTTTTCAAACAGCCGCTCAAGATCAGCTTTAGCTTCGGCTCTTGCCTTTTCAAATCTATTGATTTCTCCCGAAGAATCTTCTATGTGATAACGTCTTACAGGGCATTTGTTATGCGAAAACACATACAAACTGCCTTCCGCAACACCGCCATTGATGGCTGTACCAAAAAATTCTTTCATTGTAATCTCCATTCTGCCGCTTATACGGCACAAATCCTAACGGACAATTCCTCTCGGTTTCAACAATGAGCCTCCCGGGAGCCTGATTGTATTCTTGAAATTATAGAAGTCATACGATATTGCACTTCCTGACAATAACGAATACTGCACATCAAAATACTCCTCTATACGTGCAGAATCCGAGTGCTCGTGCAGAACACCGTTTGTATCAAAATAACACATAGGATTAATCTGCATAATTTCAGTCTGCAAATCATCAAGATATAGCTGAATACGGCTCTTAGGTATACCCGCTACCTCCATAAGCATATTTGAAAGGAAGCATGGGCTTGTTTTTACGCCCTGCTTTTCCTCAATATCAAAGTTTGCCCATATAAAGAACGGTGTAATGTATCTCTTATACAGTTCCTCTGTACCGAGGTCATCGAGTGACTTTGTTCCGTATAATTCCTTGAAGAATGTAGTTTCTACTGACGGGAGATGGTCACCGAACATCACCACAACCGTTGGCTCATCAAACTGTGACAATCTTTCAAGAAGATATTTCATATCCTCGTCAGCGTGCTTTATAAGTGTCAGATACTGTTCTGTTTTTGGATAATTACGGCTCATATTCAGAAGATGAACCTCACTTTCGAAGTTCTTGTCTGTATAGCCGCCATGATTCTGCATTGTTATATTGTAGACAAATGCACGCTCATTATCGTCCTTATCCTCAAGATACTTCAAAACAGCGTCATAGTTACTTCTGTCAGTTATATAGCTTCTTATGTATTCCGGATTCGGATTGAGAATATCAAAATCCTCAACACTTATATAATCGTCAAAACCCATATAATTATATACTATATTACGGTTCCAGCCATCACCTGTATACGGATGAATCGCCAGCGTCTGATAGCCCAGCTGCTTCATGTGCTGCGGCAGAGAATATGGCATATAGTCAAATATCATCTGCATATACGGCGACTGCTGTGCTTTGAAAAGACCTGTTGACATTCCGGTTAAGAACTCATATTCAGAGTTACAGGTATATCCGCCAAACGGCGAAACCAAGGTTTCACCCTTGATTGCATTTTCCTCAAGGCTCTTTACAAACGGCATATAGTCAACATCTGTTTCGAAATCACCTACAACCTTCAAATCAGAAAAGCTTTCATTCATTACGACCAGAACATTCGGCATATTTTCAGGTTCCGGGATAGTCTGCTCATAGCTTTGCAGAAGCTGATCCAACTTTTCAGAATCATAGTTTCTACTACCCTCAAGACCTATTCGTCTTGCATTAACATAAAAGCTGTATGCAGAGCCATAGTTCATATTCGCCTTATGCTGATTATATACCGAAATATTATAGTTATCCTGATTTGTGGTTCCAATGAACAAGACCGCCGCCGCAAGGATTCCTGCACCTACACAGCGTACCGCAAGCTTATTTCCCTTAAAATGATAGTTAAGCTCATAAGGGAACTTATGCACCAGCAATACTAATAATGCCAAAAGCGCTGTCGAAGCAAAAATCTCATAGCCGAGCTTGAAATTATACTGAGCGGCAACATTCATAGCTGTTCGCCATGCTGCAAGGTCTGTAGGCGTAAGCGACCAGCCCCTGAAGCAATATACAATAAAGCTGATACCGTTAAACACATACGATGCTACCAACGCCGCAATGACCGATACCCGCAAATTTGTTGAAATAATCAGGGTTACTGCTGTGACACAGGCGTAAAAGGCAGTGTTCACGAAGAACAAATAAGTGTCTGCCCAGAAGCCGCCGGAGAACAGTATGGAAATCACCATTGCACCAATCAACGCAAGAATATACGATGTAATTCCCAATATCTTTGTCAGCTTCCTTTTTCGTATCATCCTGAATTTTACCGAGCCCAGACAGAAAGCCAGCAGAGAACACACTATTGTAACAATAAAATATACTGTCTGAAATTTCACAACATCTTCATCCGTCACATAAAAGGATGAAATATTAAGAAATGTAAAAATAAGGAACAAGATTACTGATATTGCTGAAATCAATATTTTTCCTTTTGAGTTTTTTCTAATTGCTCTCATCGTATTCCTCCCGTTGTTTATTCCTGTGTTTCTTCAAGCGTTTTAACAGGCAACGTCATTACCGGTGTCTGTAATTTCTTTGAGTTTGTGTAATCATAAAAATCGTAGTTCAAAGGCTCGCCCGTAAGCATAGCATACTGTAAATCGTAATATTCCTTTAATGCATCACTGTCTTCGTGCGACTTCATAACTCCGTTATTATCAAAATAACACATTGGATTTATCTGAACCACACTCTGACGTAAATCGTCAAGATACAGCTGAACTCGGCTCTTTGGCAGCTTTGCCGCTTCCATTATTATATTCGAAAGATAGCAAGGGCTCGAATCTATATTCTGCTGTTCAGGAATATCATAATTCGCCCATACCACAAACGGAACAATATACCGTTTATAGGCTTCTTCGGGCGTAATAGTATCCAGACTCTCTCCGTACACCTCTTCATAGAACTCACGTTCTATTCCCGGCTGATGGTCACCGAACATCACAACCAAAGTCGGTTCATCAAATCTTCTGATACTGTCAAGAAGATAGCGAAGTGCATCGTCAGAATGCTTTATAAGCGTCAGATACTGCTCTGTCTGAGGATATGAACCGTTCATATCCTGAAGATACACATCTGTTTCAAATTCATCAAAAGTATATCCGCCGTGATTCTGCATCGTAATATTGAATATAAATGACGGTGCAGCTGTTTTTTTGTTATATAAATAATTCAGGATTGCTCCGTAGTTTCCTTTATCACTTACATACCCTCTTAAATATTCAGGGTATTTGCTGTATTTTGATAAGTTT
>CAYMCT010000166.1:2133-3888 GCA_964389075.1 uncultured Lachnospiraceae bacterium | reverse complement strand
CCGAAAATCCGGCTGAGGATTTCTACGAGGCTTGTCAGGCGTTCTGGTTCATTCAGCAGCTTTTGCAGCTTGAATCAAGCGGTCATTCAATCTCACCGGGACGTTTTTACCAGTATATGTATCCGCTCTATGAAAAGGGCATATACGAGGGTACATTAACACGTGAATTTGCTCAGGAGCTTTTAGACTGTATATGGATTAAGCTCAACGACCTCAACAAGTGCCGTGATGCGGCATCGGCAGAGGGCTTTGCCGGCTACAGTCTGTTCCAGAACCTTTGCGCAGGAGGTCAGACTAAGGACGGACGTGACGCTACAAACGATTTATCGTTCCTTTGTATTCAGGCTTCGATGCATACAATGCTTCCGGCACCGTCGTTCTCGGTGCGTGTGTGGAACGGTACTCCTAACGAGTTCCTCATCAAGTGTGCAGAGCTTACAAGAACAGGTATCGGCTTACCTGCTTATTATAACGACGAAATTATTATCCCTGCAATGATGTCAAGAGGTGTTTCTCTTGAGGACGCAAGGAATTATAACATAATCGGCTGTGTTGAACCGGCATCGCCGGGTAAAACCCACGGCTGGCATGATTCGGCATTCTTCAATATGTGCCGTCCGCTTGAATTGGTATTCTCAAACGGTTATGACAAGGGCGTGCTTGTTGGTCTTGAAACAGGCGATGTTACATCGTTTAAGACGTTCGGCGAGCTTATGGACGCATATAAAAAGCAGTCGGATTATCAGGTAGCGCTTATGGTAAACGCAAACAATGCAATCGACGTTGCACACAAGGAGCGTTGCCCGTTACCGTTTGCAGCTTGTCTTAATGACGATTGTATCAAGGCAGGCAAGACAATGGAGGAGGGCGGTGCGAAGTACAATTTCACAGGTCCGCAGGGCTTCGGCATTGCAAATATGACCGACGCACTCTATGCGATTAAGACGCTCGTATTTGAACAGAAAAAATATACACTATCAGACTTCAAGGACGCTATGGAGCTTAACTTCGGCGTAGGTCTTACACCTAAGGCGGCAGAGGCGGCGGCACGTGAGATGGTGTCAAGCCTTAAGGCTGACGGTAAGGAGGTTAGTGAAACTGTTATATCAAACGCTTGCAAGAAGTTCCTTGAGGGCGTTGGCACACCTGCGCAGAAAGAGAAGTTTGCAAAGATGCGTGAGGATATAGACGCAGTTCCGAAATACGGCAACGACATCGAGGAGGTTGACCTCTTTGCACGTGAGGTTGCGTATGTGTACACACGTGAGCTTGAAAAGTACAGAAACCCACGCGGCGGAATATTTCAGGCAGGCTTATATCCTGTTTCGGCAAATGTACCTCTGGGCGAGCAGACAGGTGCAACGCCTGACGGCAGACTTGCCGGTACACCAATCGCCGACGGCGTAGGTCCACGAGGCGGCTATGACATTTACGGCCCGACAGCGGCAGCAAACTCCGTTGCAAAGCTTGACCATGCGATTGCGTCAAACGGTACACTATATAACCAGAAGTTCCACCCGAGTGCACTGGCAGGTCAGGACGGCTTGCAGAAGTTTGTAATGTACATAAGGGCATTCTTTGACCAGAAGGGTATGCATATGCAGTTTAACGTAGTTGACCGTGACACGCTCTTAGATGCACAAAAGAACCCTGAAAAGTACAAGTCTTTGGTTGTACGTGTTGCCGGCTACAGTGCGTTGTTCACAACGCTATCACGCTCGCTGCAGGATGATATAATAGCAAGAACGGAAATTG
>CAYMCT010000166.1:0-2123 GCA_964389075.1 uncultured Lachnospiraceae bacterium | reverse complement strand
CCGCATCTCGCATCCCTGACCTCACTCGCATATATACATATAGCCTCGTTCAGTCAGGAACGCAATCTGCGAAAAATTTCCACAGCCTTAAATCGGCGGGTTGATTTTCTGCATCTTTTCTTACAAGGAGAAATACATTGGACTACTTAAAAGCAAAAGGTCGAATATTCGACATTCAAAGATATTCTATCCATGACGGTCCCGGCATACGTACCATTGTGTTCTTAAAGGGTTGTCCTTTAAGATGCCGCTGGTGCTGTAACCCTGAGGGACAGGAATATAAAATACAGGAAATGCTCGTGAACGGCGAGCCGAAAACATACGGCGAGGACGTAACCGTTGAGGAGCTTATGCCCAGACTTATCCGTGATGAGTTCTATTTCCGCAGAAGCGGCGGCGGTATAACGCTTTCGGGCGGCGAGTGTCTGCATCAGCCGGATTTTGCACCGCATCTTCTTCGTGCGTGTCATGATTTGGGCTATACCACAGCCATTGAAACAACAGGCTTTCAGAAGTGGGAGATAATCGAAAAATATCTTCCGCATGTTGACTATGTGCTGATGGATATAAAGCATATGGACAGTGCAAAGCATAAGGAATTTACGGGTATTCCGAACGAATTGATTCACGAGAATGCGTTGAAGTTCGCAAAATCGGGAGTAGATTTAACAATCCGTGTTCCGGTAATACCGGGCTTTAACAACACGCCCGAAGAAATTTCGGCAATAGCCGAATTTGCTGCATCACTGCCGAATGTGACAAAGCTTCATCTGCTGCCGTATCACCGACTTGGTGAGGGCAAGTACGAGGGCTTGGGACGTGAATACTTAATGCACGGCATCGAGCCGATGGATAAGTCGTATATGGAAATGCTGCTCGCTACCGCTAAAAAGAGCGGCTTGAAATGTCAAATCGGCGGATAAATATTATAGTAACCTAAAAAAGCGGCTCAGCCGCTTTTTTTGTGTGCAAAAGATTGACAATGCACATAAAAAATGATAAAATGAATATAATATAAGTGTGAAAGGAGCGGTTTTTATGGCTACAACTAATGTTACTATTCGTATGGATAAAGAACTCAAGGCACAGGCTGATGAATTGTTTGCTGCATTGGGACTTAATATGTCAACAGCAATGGGGGTTTTTTGCAGGCAGGCGGTGCGGCTCGGCAAAATTCCTTTTGAACTTGCGGTAGATACTCCGAATGCAGAAACTCTTGCGGCGATTAATGATGTAAATAATAATCGTAACATGAGCAAGGCTTATGATGATATGGATGAGCTTATGAGGGATTTGTATGCTTAAAGTAAGATATTCATCAAAATTTAAAAAAGATTTTAAGGTAATCGTAAAGCGTGGTTATAATATCGCATTGTTTGAAGAGGTTTTGACAATTTTACGTGAAGAAAAACCGTTGCCGGAAAAATATTGCGATCATGCTTTAAAGGGTGATTATACAGGTCATCGTGAATGTCATATCACTCCCGACTGGCTTTTGATATATAAAAAAGAAAATGATATGATTACTTTGTCATTAACAAGAACAGGAAGTCACAGCGATTTGTTTTAAAAGAAAAAGAAGAGGATAAAAATATGATAAAAAGGATTTTAAGTTTATTGCTTACGCTGGTAATAAGCGTAGGTATGCTTGGGGCATTGCCGATTACGGCATCGGCGGCAAGCGGAACGGTGTGCTGATTGACAAAATTGAACAGAGCTTATAGGAGGTGTTTTTAGTGAAGGTTTATGATGGAATTATGCAGGGGCTTGAAGAAGCTGTTGCATATAATGAGGGCAAAATCAAGGCGAGAACAAAAACAATTTCTATTGAACCTGTTCCCGATTTTGAGGCAGGAGAAATTAAAAAATTACGCAATGAGCTTGGAATGACACAAATGTTATTTGCAGGCTTTATGGGTGTTTCACCAAAAACGGTGGAGGCTTGGGAAGCCGGCAGAAATATGCCCGACGGTCCTGCAAGGCGGATACTTGCAATGTTAAAGGTTGATCCTGCACTTCCGCAGAGAATGAATATTATTGCAAACTAAAAAAGCGGCTCAGCCGCTTTTTTTACTGTGATTATTTTTCAAGATGCAAGCGGATTAAATACTTTTTCGTGTATG
>CAYMCT010000165.1:2161-3894 GCA_964389075.1 uncultured Lachnospiraceae bacterium | reverse complement strand
TGCGGCTGCTTTTTTTATTTCCGTTATACTTTTTATAATTATAATATACCATAAATCACGGTTTTATGTCAAGTAAACAAAGTTAAAACTAATTATGAACAAGTTATCTGCAAACGAACACAATACGTTCACTGTCAGGCTTTGGCGGATTGAACGTCAATTCGTCATAAGCTGTAATTTCGGTGAACCCTGCACGTTTGAGCATAGCACGAATTTCGTTTTCGCTGTAGCCCCTCTGCAGATGTCTTTCCTCAAAACGGCGGTAGGTATCGCCCTCACGCACGAAGAAGTTAAGGAGCATATCCGAAAGATTATATTTCCCGTTATACTCATTCTGCCACGAATAGAAAACATCGTAGTCCGAATGGATAAACGTTTCGTTGCCCAGTACATTTTTGAGCTTATGCCTTGTGCTTATATCAAATATAAACACACCTCCGTCATTAAGCGAAGCTTTTACATTCTTAAACGTACGCTCGACGACTTTTGGCACAACAACATAGTTAATACCGTCAATCATACATAAAAACGCATCAAACCTTTCGTTCGGCGTGAATTTTGACATATCACTGCATATAAGACGTGTATTTTCAAGCTTTTCCGATGCAACAGCTAACATATCCGAGCTTATATCAACACCCGTAACAGTATATCCCCGTTTTTCTAAATTGACAGTCATATTACCCGTACCGCAGGCAAGCTCACATACCGTATCAGGCTCGGAATTATGCAGAGCAAAAATGTTTTCTATATAATCGCACCATACGTTATAGTCAACATCTGCCTGCATAAGTCCGTCATATATATACGCAAATTCGTTATACTGTGCCATTATCTGAGTTCAGCGTTAAGGTCATTTGCGAGTGACTTTACAATCTTTGCGTGGAGGTTATCTGCCTCCTCACCTGTCAGACTGCGGTCAGGAGCCTTAAATTCTGCCTTGTACATAACGCTCTTCTTATCTGATGCAATCTGCTCACCGGTGTAAACATCAGCAAGCTCAAGCTTAGTTAAGAGCTTACCGCCTGCCTTCTTCATTACCTTTTCAATAGCTGCAACAGGAGTTAATCTGTCGACAACGATTGAGAAGTCACGTGTTACAGCAGGGAACTTTGTAAGCGGAGTATATTTCACGTTATGGTCTGCCGCATTAAATACAGTCATAAAATCAATCTCGCCCATATACGCCCTTGTTCCCAGATCGTAGTTACGCAGAACCGCAGGGTGAACCTCACCGATAATACCGGCTTCCTTGCCGCCGATAATAATCTTAGCCGCTCTGCCCGTATGATAAACCGGATTATCAGTTACACGCTCATACTCAACGCCCGATACGTGCAGTCTTTCAAACATCTCCTCACATACGCCCTTGATGTCATAGAAATCAACACCTCCGTACATACCGAGCATAAGTGTTTCAGGCTCATCAGGGAGCTGTCCCTTTTCGTTTGGTAAATATACTCTGCCAAGCTCAAAAAGCTTTGCAGTCTTATTTCTGTAGTTGTAGTTACGTGCAAGAGTTTCAAGCATACTGCCAGCCATTGTTGTACGCATTACCGATGTATCCTCGCCGAGCGGATTTGAAATCTTAACCTGATTTCTGAGCGGCGAATCAGCCGGAATATTAAGCTTATCAAGCACATTCGGGCTCTGGAAGGTGTATGTGTAAATCTCATACAAGGCTATTCTGCACACCTTTTTAAGTAATGAAAGATAGTGACGGACAGAATCCA
>CAYMCT010000165.1:0-2151 GCA_964389075.1 uncultured Lachnospiraceae bacterium | reverse complement strand
CTGGAAGGTGTATGTGTAAATCTCATACATACCCTGTGATGTCAATACGTTATTTATATGGTCAGCAGTTTTCTGCTTCGGAGTCTTTTCACCCTTAGTAGTCTCACCACGCATAAGCGTTGTAGGGATAATGTCATAGCCGTAGAAACGAGCTATTTCTTCGGCTATATCTGCCTCTGCCTGTAAGTCAGGTCTGAACGACGGAGGCACAAGCGTCATAGACGCTGTATCAACCTTAACCTCAAGAGCAGTAAGAATTTCTATCATCTTTTCAGTCGGTACGTCAGTTCCTAAGAATGTATTGATTTTTTCAGGTCTGAAATTGATTGAAACCGGACCCTCAACATTGCCCATTTCGTCAATCATACCTGATACAACCTCACCGCAGCCGAGCATTTCAACAAGCTGACACGCTCTCTCAAGTGCAGGAACTGTGTTGTTGTAATCAAGTCCCTTTTCATAGCGTGATGATGCCTCTGTTCTTAAACCCACTCTCTGAGCAGTAAGTCTTACTGTTGACTGCTCAAACATAGCCGACTCAAATACAACTGTTGTTGTATCCTCTTTAATTTCCGAATTAAAGCCGCCCATAACACCTGCAATGGCTATTGCACGCTCGCTGTCAGCAATTACAAGGTCATCATTTGTAAGAGTTCTGTCCTGCTCGTCAAGAGTTTTTATAACCTCGCCCTCGTTTGCACGGCGAACTGATATTTTACCGCCTGCAATGTCACGGATATCAAATGCGTGCATCGGCTGACCGTACTCTAAAAGCACATAGTTTGTTATATCAACGATATTGTTTATAGCACGTACTCCGCAGGCTTCAAGTCTTTCTCTCATCCACTTCGGTGACGGCTCTATCTTAACATTCTTAACCACACGTGAAGAATATCTCTTACACTTATCCTTATCAAGTATCTCAACAGATACCATATCTTTAATGTCCCCGCCACATTCGTTAAAGGTCGGTACAGGGACATTAAACGGCTTACCAAACGAAACAGCCGTTTCTCTTGCAAGACCGATAATTGAGAAGCAGTCCGGACGGTTTGATGTAATTTCAAACTCAACCACATTCTCGTTAAGACCGTATAAGTCCTTAACGTCACTGCCGATTACCGCATCCTCGGGGAGTACCAATATACCGTACTCCGGCTCGTAGCCAAGACGTGACGGCTCTATGCCCATTTCCTCGTGCGAGCAAATCATACCGTTTGACATTACGCCACGGAGCTTGCCCTTTTTAATCTTGATGCCGCCCGGAAGTGTTGAACCGTTAAGTGCAACCGGCACCTTCTGACCTGCCGCAACGTTCGGAGCACCGCAAACTATCTGTATCGGCTCCTCCTCGCCCACGTTTACCATACAAACATGGAGGTGGTCGCTGTCAGGGTGCATTTCGCAGGTTAAAACCTCACCAACTACAACCTTATCTATTTCTGCTCCGAGGTTTTCAACACCCTCAACCTTGGAACCTGTCATTGTCAATTTATCTGCATACTCTTTCGGAGTGATACCTGTAATATCGGTATAGTCCGAAAGCCAGCTCATAGGTAAATTCATATCTGTTAACTCCTTTCAAAATCAGAACTGCTCCAAGAAACGTAAATCGTTCTCGAAGAATAAACGCAAGTCGTTTATACTATACTTACCCATTGCTATACGTTCAAGACCGATACCGAACGCAAAGCCTGAATATTCTTCAGGGTCAATACCGCAGTTTTCAAGCACCTTCGGGTGAACCATACCGCAGCCGAGGATTTCAATCCAGCCCTCGCCCTTACAAACACTACAGCCCTTGCCGCCGCAGTTGAAGCAGCTGTAGTCCATTTCAGCCGACGGTTCAGTGAACGGGAAATGATGCGGACGGAAACGAACTCTTGTATCCTCGCCGTAAAGTGACTTAACAAACATTTCAAGAGTACCCTTTAGGTCAGCCATTGTGATGTTCTTATCAACAACAAGCCCCTCTATCTGGTGGAATACCGGTGAATGAGTTGCGTCCTGAGTATCACTTCTGTAAACTCTGCCCGGAGCGATAATTCTTATCGGCGGCTTAGTCTTTTCCATTACACGCACCTGCATAGGTGATGTCTGTGTTCTTAAAACTATGTTGTCCTCAACATAGAAAGTATCCTGAGTATCACG
>CAYMCT010000164.1:344-3914 GCA_964389075.1 uncultured Lachnospiraceae bacterium | reverse complement strand
GCTTGCAAACTCGAATTAGCTTATCAGATTTTATACCGGTGCAAACTGTCTGAAAACCGGTTCAACCTCTCAAGCATTATGCTGTCTGAGTGCATCTGCACTAAGGAACAATCTGCAGCTGATTGCTGTTGTGCTCGGAGCGCCTACATCATCAGAGCGCTTTGGATCCGCAAAAGCACTGCTCGATTATGGCTTTGCAAATTACCGCATAACAAATCTTGTCAATAAGGATGAAATAATTTGTGATGTTCCGATAGTAAACGGCACACTCGACTATATAAAAGCAACCGCCCCCGAAGAACGTAATCTGCTTCAAAACAAATCAGATACATCTGAGATAGAAAAAAGAGTTTATATTACACCGGATATTACTGCGCCTGTAAATAAAGGAGATGTTGTAGGAAGAATGGATTTTATCCTCAATGGAAAGGTAAAAGAAAGCATTGACTTGAAAGCAGCTGAGCCTGTAAAGAAGAAAGGCTTTGGAATGATTTTTCGTGAACTGCTGTCAGAGTTCGTATAAACCTTTGTAAAAAATACTGTACAAATTAAAAAAAATGTGATATACTGTAAGAAGAGAGAGTGTGATTTATTTGAGAGAAGGTCTTGAAATGGATAATAATGCAAGAAAGGTTCCTGAAGTAGTTATAAAGAGATTACCGAGGTATTACAGATACCTCGGTGAACTCCTTAAGCAGGAGGTATACAGAATATCTTCAAACGCATTATCAAAGCTTATGAACGTAACTGCATCACAGATTCGTCAGGATCTGAACTGTTTTGGCGGATTCGGTCAGCAGGGATATGGGTATAATGTTAAATATCTGATTGGTGAGATTGGTAATATTTTAGGTCTTAACGACGGCGATACGATGATAATTGTCGGAGCCGGAAATTTGGGACGTGCTCTGGCTAACCATAATTCGTTTGCCAAGCGGGGGTTTACACTTGTTGGAATATTTGACAATGATACAAATGTTATCGGTAAAAGTATATGCGGTATCAAGGTTATGGACAGTGCAGATATGAGTACATTTATAAAGAGCAATAATGTTGATATTGCCATACTTGCTTTGCCGAAGAATGCAGCAGATTCAGCCGCTGAAGTTCTGGTGAAAAGCGGAATTAAAGGTATACTTAATTTCTCATATTCTGAAATTAATGTTCCGCCTGAAATACCGGTAGAAAATGTACACCTTTCAGATTCTCTGATGACGCTTGCTTACAGAGTAAAAGAACAGAACGAAAAAGCCAAGGGAGAAAAGTAAAATGAAGGTTATTGCTTTTGTTGGAACGAGCGGAACCGGAAAAAGTTACCGTGCACTTATGGTGGCACAGGCAAACGGTGCTGACGGAATTATTGATGACGGTCTTTTGATTTCTAACGGTAAGGTGGTTGCAGGTTCATCTGCAAAGCGTGAAGTAACACGTGTAGCATCTGTTAAGCATGCACTGTTTATGCCGCCTGAATATGCCGAAGAAATGAAATCCGCCTTGAAAAAATCAAAAATTAAAAAGCTAATGATTTTGGGAACATCAGAGAATATGGCGATTAAAATAGCACGCCGTCTCGAAACAGGTCCCATAGAAAAATTTATTCATATTGAAGATATAGCAACTCCGGAGGAAATGGCTATGGCTAACCGTATGAGAATGCAGGACGGTAAGCACGTAATTCCTGTTCCTACGTTTGAGATACAGAAAGAATTTTCGGGCTTTTTCCTTCATCCTCTGAGAAGATTTCAGAAGAATCTGGATGTAGAAGAGGAGGGTGCTTTGGCTGATAAATCAATTGTAAGACCGACTTTTTCGTATATGGGCGATTTCACAATTTCTGATGAGGTTTTAAATCAGCTTGCTGTTTACACGGCTATGAAGATTGACGGGATTGTAAAGATAAACAATATCAATGTTCGAAAAACAGGACATGGCGTACATATGGATATTACCGCAACACTGAAATACGGCTGTAAAATTCAGGAGGTATGCTCTGCGGCTCAGAAGGCTATACGCAAGGAAATAGAATATCTTACCTCGGTAAATATGCGACGTGTACATTTTTTGGTAAAAGTTTTGGTATAATCTGCAACCTTTTAGGAGACTCATTCGTATTATTAATAGAAATACAAAGGAGGTTATAACCATGAAGAAACTATCTTTAATTTTAGTGCTGACAATGCTTTGCACATCAATACCCACAGCATTTGCTGAGGATACCGAATACGAAAACCTAATATTAACGGCAAAGAACAGAGTGGAAGTTCCTGCGGAATACACTTATTTTCAGGACATTAACAAATACGAAAATGACGGTAAAACCTATTATGATTTTGGTTGGAGAAATCCCGAGGACAAGTATGAATATGTAAATGTAACCGTAACTGCCGATGGTGACATAGTAAATTATAGTTTCAGCAATGGTGAAGCTTCGTATGAAGCAAGCGAGTTTGCATACATAACAATAAATATGGAAAACGCAAAAAATACAGCGCTTGATTTTATTAAAAAGACTAATCCCGAGCTTGCTGATAATGTTGCTCTTACACTAAGCAACTACAACTACAGCGATGAGGTGAGGTTCGATATAACAGGTATATATAACGGTATTGAATATTATAAAAGTATCGGTTCTGTCTGTGTTTCGGGTGACATGATTGTCACCTCAATGCACTTAGATGCTCCTGATATTAAAGAGTCTGATTCTGAATACATAACCCAGAACGAAGCATATAAGCTGTATATGGACAAAATAGGCATAGAAACAAAATACTATACCTATATGCCGTCGTCAGAATATATGAAAAAACATAATGTTACAGATTATGATATAAGATTATCTTTTCCTGTATATTCAAACGTACAAAATAAAGCTATTGATGCAGTAACGGGAGAGGTTATTGAGCTTTATACATACTCATTGTATAAAGACGGTTTTTTAGCGGCAAGCGGAGCGGTTGCTGAATCGGCATCGAATGCATATGATGAATTAACAGAGGAAGAAATAAAAGAGATAGAGGAAATCAGTAATCTTTTATCGAAAGATGAAGCACTGAAAATCATAAAAGAACGTACAGGTATGGATATTGTACCTGACAGCTCGTCACTGAATTTCAAAGACGAGTATTATTATTCTTTCTATGATGAAGATAAATATATGTACATCAGCGTAAATGCTGAAAACGGTGATATTACCAATTTTTCTTTCGGTTTTGACAAAGACGAGAAAGATACATCATTGTTTAAAGAGTATGATTTAAACGACAAGGAGAAAACAGCAAAGCTTATCAAAAAGCTTGCACCTACATATGGAGCTTTGTACGAAGTCAAAGAAACCGGCGATAATAGTGTGCTTTATGAATACAAAGTAAATGGTGTTCCGGTAAATGGTGTACAGGCACATTTCAGAAAAGATGCACAGCAGCCTTATTATAGCTTCAGTTTAAAGTCACTTTACAAATATAAGGATATAGACTATGCTAAGCCCGAAACATTTATTCCTGTATCAGAGCATTTTTCTGATTCATCTTTGGTAAAGCTAAGATATATTGATACAGAAGACGGAATTAAAGC
>CAYMCT010000164.1:0-334 GCA_964389075.1 uncultured Lachnospiraceae bacterium | reverse complement strand
TTTGTTAATGCAATTACCGGAAAAGAGGTTAATTACCGTAACGAAGAAGTGAAGGATACGGAGTTTTTGCCGTATACCGATATAGAAAATCACTGGGTAAAAACAGCAGCAGAGCAGTTGTCGTACGCTCGCATAAGGTTCTCGGGTAGAACACTTAATCCTGATATTGAAATAACCAAACAGGAAGCATATGACTTAATTAACAGTGTTTATTATGTCGGTGAAAAACCGCTGGAGCATGACACTCTGACACGCTGTAAGGCAGCAGAGCTTATAATTAAAGCAATAGGTCTTAGCGATATTGCAGAAATGGATATATTCACACAGCCGTACA
>CAYMCT010000163.1:0-3928 GCA_964389075.1 uncultured Lachnospiraceae bacterium | reverse complement strand
GATACATTTGGTATATATGCACTTTCATCACCGTATATTCTTACAGTCGTTAAATTTTTTGTGTATACGTCTGCGACAACCGTAACAGTGCAAGTTCCTGAAATATCAGGGTTTGTTATGCTTGTTGCGATAAGTGTTGTCGTACCTGTTCCTTTAGCCGTCACTACACCGTTTTCGTCAATTACAGCTACCGTTTCATCTAATGATGAATATGTTACGCCCTCATTCTCGGCATTTTCAGGTACATTAACCGTTGATACTCTTGTTGCTGTGCCTGTTTTCAGTGCTAATGTATCTTCAGTAAATTTAATTCCCGTAAGCTCATACTTTATTGCTTCAAGAATAACCGTTTTCTGAACATCGCTCTTATATGCACCTACAACAAGTCGCTGTTCTTCATAGCCGTCAGCAGCAACTACTATATTATATGTTCCTGCAAACAGCTCTGCGTTGTATATACCGTTTGCATCGCCTCTTGCAGCATCACCGTTTAGGGTGATGTCAGGTTTTGAAATTGCAGCACCGTTCTCGTCTATTACATTAAGTGTAAGGTTCGTAATTTCAGTGTTTGTATAAATTTTTGTGTTGTCAAAATAAATATTTGCTGACTGGTTATTGCCTACATATACACCGTTGCTTTCATCTTTTGTAAAAGCAAATTGGGTTACACCATACTCTGACGTGGTTGTGCCTATCTTTACAGGAGTTGCTGTTGACCCCCTTTCACAAAGCATTCTGTAATATGCGCCCTTATGGCATATAAGTTTGTATGTATACCACTTATCTGTTTCAATCCCCAACGCCGCAACAGAAGCTGTATCAACAACTGCATTTGATGAATCGTAAACAGTCATAACTGCCAGTCTGTCATCATTTTTCGGGAACATTATATCGGTTTCAAACACACTGTCCGTTTCATCAGAGAGCATCGGAATATCCGCTAAAGTAAATCTTGCATTTCTGCCACGGTCACTGAATCGTCCTATACCCGCATTTAAAACAGTTTCACCGTCGATGTCAATCACTGAAAAACCGCTTTTTCCGTCTCCTGCCGGACCATTCCTGTCACTTCTTCCGCCTACGGCATAAATTATATGACCTATGGTTTGAGTCTGAGCTGTTCCGCTTTGAAGCATTGACATACCTGTATATTCAGCTTCACTGTATGTTATATTAGCCGTATAGGAATATGTATCTATTGTTTCAACATTTAAGCCGTTTTCTACTGCGTAGTTATAAATATCCGTTCCGGGATAGCATATAATCTTTATATCCTGCGGAAATACATTTACGCCGATATTCAGCTGATCAGCAAGAATTGTTATTGTTTTAAGACTACTATTAACCAATGCACCGTCTGCAAATCCTACAATAGCCTTTCCGTTAATGGTTTCCGGTAACGTTGCAGTGTCTATGCTAAGATGATAGCCTGTGACATATCCGTATTCATCAGCTGTAAAGCCGGAATCCACAGTAACGGTAAATTCAGTTGTCATGCGTGCGTATGTAACTGTAATTACCTGCTCTCCTGCTGAATTCTTGTCATAGCCTGACACGATATATCCTGTTACATCTTCGTTTGAACCGTCATTATAATTTGCTGTAACAATCATACCTGCTGTGTCAAGATTATCGCCTATAAAATATGTTGTTTTATCAGGTAAATGTGTTACCTCTATGCTTACAACGTCGGGCTTGAAAATTTCTTCTGAAAGATAGAAGCCTACATGCGGCGGCTGGTTATACGCAGTCTGCTCTGCTGCAACTCCGCTTCGGTATACAGGATCGTGCATTAAAGTCGGTAAATGATAATCAGTTAATGTGGTTGTTGTAAATACTCTTAATGCACTGTTATCCGACGTAGGATATACCAATTCCTCTCTCCAGTCGCCGAACAAGTCAGCCTGCAAAGCGGGGGTTGCCTTTGTACCGTTTACCTGTACACAACCGCTTGCTGTGAATGCTGTTGAAAAACCGCTTCCGTTCCAGTCTGATACAGATGTTCCGTTAAGGGTTTCATCGTAAAGGTCTCCGTCCCAGAAAATTCTGAAATTACTGCCGATACCCGTTCCCGCTTCAAATACGCCGTTACCCATTGCATAGTAGTTGTTGTTTCGTGCATCGGCAATCTGATAATAACCGCCTGCACCTACGTTTGCCATAAGCCCTCGTCCCGTATCACTCGATGCATCATTATGGAATAAAATCTCGCCTGTTGCCGGATCAATTACAGATGAACCGTAAGGCGATGCCTCGTGAACCGTAAAATATTCAAGACCGATATGTGTCGGGTCATAGTCACCTATATGAAGTGCATCACCATGACCTAAGCCTGTGTTCCACTTTGTAACAAGCTTGCCAGTATCGTCAAGTTCAAAACAGAGTGCACCTGAAATAAATTCGTCCTTTCCGTCATCATCAACATCAGCAACCGTCATATTGTGGTTACCCTGACCTATTGCAGCTTCATTTCCCAATGTATAACCCGGCTGAGTGCTTAACGTATCAAAAATATGGTTTTCGTTTACACTTAGTTTTTCACCGTCAAATGAAGCACAGAATATACCTGTTCTTCCTGCTGAACCTGACTGACCGCCATAGTATCCTCTCCAGTATACCGCATAAGGCTTTTCGCCGTCAACATATGCGATACTTGCAAGAAATCTGTCGCAACGGTTACCGTAAGTATCACCCCAAGAAGCAGCGCTTACTCTTAAATTAGGATAAATAATAGTATCTAACGCTACGCCTGTTTCACCGTCAAAGATTGTGAAGAACTCCTCACCCTCCAATATATAGCCGCTGTCATTTATGTATACAGCAGTATTATCAACATTCTGTATTGTGCTGTCATCTGATGCGGCACTTACATAGTTGCCATTTGCATCAAGTGAACCCGGTGCTGTTTTACAAGTGATTTCAGCAATACCGTCAAGGTCAAAGTCGTATACCAAAAACTGTGTATAGTGTGCACCGGATCTTATGTTTCTGCCGAGGTCAATTCTCCAGAGCTTTGTTCCGTCAAGCTCGTACGCATCAAGATAAACATTACCTGTAACACCGCCGTTTGAGTTATCCTGAGGATTACAGTCCCATTTTAACACAAGCTCATACTCACCGTCACCGTCAAGGTCACCGCACGATGCATCGCCGGCGGTGTATTCATAGCTTTCCTCATCGCTTACAACAAACGCCTCCGGCTTATCGAGTGTGATGTCTGTATAGCTCTGATTCCAGACAGAAACAGCTTCACATTCTTCTCCACCCTCTGTGGCTACGGTATATGTATCCGCAGCTGTACCGGTTGTATCAAGATAATTAGTGCTGCTTGTTACATTGGCAAGCTTAGTACCGTTTTTATAAACCACAAAGTCTGGAGCTGTAAGTACATTTTCAACCGATGACTCGTTACCGAGTAATCTCCATGAAAGATATACACCGCTGTCTGTTTTAACAGCAACAAGACCTCTGCCGAGCTTTTCCATTTCACGGCTGTGGTCTGCTCCGTCATAGTTATATGTAATTTCTGATGATGTGTTATCTGTAGCATAAACAGAGTTTTCTGCATAAACTGGAGTTAAATTCATTGCGCTTATCAGCATTGATGCGCATATTCCGTACATAATTTTCTCTCTCATAAATACCTCCGCTTTTTCGGTTCTAACAAAAACCTATCTCTCTATTTTATATTATAACAGATTGAATGATAATTTTCAATATATTCCACAAAAAAAGAGAAAGAAAAAGCAAATCAGAAAGCACCCATTGAATTGACAAAAACAGCTGCATATGATATACTAATGTATGTTAAATATCTTTGCAAGAGGTGTGACTATGAAAAAAATTATCGCATTTATGTGCTCGCTGTTTTTGATGCTTTCTGCAACCGCCAATGCAGCATATTCACAAAATGATATTTGATAGAGAA
>CAYMCT010000162.1:0-3940 GCA_964389075.1 uncultured Lachnospiraceae bacterium | reverse complement strand
ATATTACCACAATTGTTCTGTTTTGTCAAGCCCTTTTTTGAAAAAAATGCTTATATAATCAGAGGGGCGCTGTACGCCCCTTTTGTTATGCTTCTGTTATTTCTTCTGTATCTGCACTCTCAAAGCTGATTCCCTCGATATGGATATTTACCTTCTCAACCACAAGACCCGTCATTTGCTCTACCGATGTCTTTACCCTTTCCTGAATGTTCCAGGCAAGTTCTGGTATCTTCACTCCGTAACCTACTACGATATAAAGGTCTATGCTTACGGTACCATCGCCCATATCCACCTTCACACCCTGAGATGTGCTGCGTTTTGCACCCAATTTCTGAGCCACTCCGCCCACAAACGATGTGTACATACACGAAACACCCTCAATTTCAGTTGCTGCTATTCCGGCTATACTCGACACTACTTCAACAGAAATCTTTATATTCCCGATCGGCTCTTCTTCAGGTGTGTTCACAGATTCTTTTACTTCAATTTCTTCTACATTCTTATTTTCTTCTGACATCGTAACGCTCTCCTTTCTTTAATGGCGTACCTCGCTTTTCAAGCTCTGCGGCAGTTACCTTGATGCTTACAACATCATCACCGCTTACCACATAGTGGTCTATCATATTTATCTGCAATGCCTCAAACATTTTGTCAAGCTTGACCGTCATATGAATATCGTCCAGCGAAACATCAGCATTCCCGCTCGGATGTGTATGCGCAAGAATAACATTTTTAGCTCCGCACTGAGTTGCAATACGCACAATTCTGTCGGCATAAGCGACAGCATACCCTTCCTCGCTGTACTCTGTGACCTTTACAACGCTTTTGACGTACAAAAACCTGTTAAGGCAAATCATTATAAGCTCTTCTCTTTCAAGAGAAAGGTCTACCGAATGAATGACATCCAGAAATTTGTCACTGGTCAGAAGTACAGGCTTTTCTTTCAACTCCTCCGTACGGTAATAGTCAACAAAGGCTTTTACGGTACGCAGAAACTGCACGGTTTTCTCGCCTACTCCCTCAACATTCTCGGCCATACGCATATCTTTTGAGTTCTCGAACATCCGAACAAGACTGTTCATATTATAGTTCAAAATATTATGTGCAACAGGGTTTGTATCCTTTCTTGAGTATACATTATAGAGCATATACTCTATCACCTCGTGCTTTGACCAGCCTTCGAACCCAACTTTATCAAATTTTTTACGCATCCGTGCACGATGGTCTTTATGGAGATTTTCTTTTTCCTGCTTCATTATACGTTAAATCTGAACAGAACAATATCTCCGTCCTTCATAACATATTCCTTACCCTCGCTTCGTACAAGGCCTTTTTCCTTTGCTGCCGCCATTGTACCGCAATCCATAAGATCGTTATAATGAACTACTTCCGCACGGATAAAGCCTCGTTCAAAGTCGGAATGGATTTTTCCTGCTGCCTGTGGTGCCTTTGTTCCGTTTATAATTGTCCACGCCCTAACCTCAGGCTCTCCCGCTGTGAGATAGCTGATGAGTCCGAGCAATGAATAGCTTGCTTTAATAAGACGGTCAAGACCTGATTCTGTCATATTAAGCTCTTCCAGAAACATACCTCGCTCGTCTTCCTCAAGCTGTGCAATTTCTTCTTCTATCTTCGCAGAAACAGGCATTACCTCCGAGCCCTCTCCTGCTGCGTATTCCTTTACACGGTTTACGAATTCGTTATCCTCTATGCCCTTTGCAAAATCGTCCTCAGCTACGTTTGCAGCATAGATTACCGGCTTCATCGTGATAAGAAATACCTCTTTCATAAGTGCAAGCTCATCGTCTGTATATTCAAGTGATTTAGCGAGCTTACCTGCCTCAAGGGCTTCCTTTACCCTTTCGTAAAGTGCAAGCTCAGCTGCCAAAGACTTATCGCCCTTGAGTGCTTTCTTGGTACGGTCTATCTTTCGTTCTATCATCTCAAGATCTGAAAAAATAAGCTCAAGGTTTATTGTTTCTATATCACGTACAGGGTCAACACTTCCGTCTACGTGTGTTATATTCGAATCATCAAAGCAACGTACCACGTGAACAATAGCATCACATTCACGGATTGATGCCAGAAACTTATTTCCAAGTCCCTCACCCTTTGACGCACCCTTAACAAGTCCTGCTATATCAACAAACTCGATATATGCCCTTGTTACCTTTTTGGGGTTGTACATTTCTGCAAGCTTATCTATACGCTCATCAGGCACATCTACTATACCCACATTCGGTTCTATTGTACAGAACGGATAATTTGCACTCTCTGCTCCTGCCTGTGTGATTGCATTGAACAGCGTTGATTTACCAACATTTGGCAAACCTACTATACCTAATTTCATAATTTTCTCACATCTCCTTAGTTTACGGTGTTTTCAGTGTTTATGCAGTGTTGTTTACGCCATTTATTATAGCAAATTCATTTCAAGCTGCTGCACGTTTGCTGAATCCCTCTTTCAATCGTACTTCTTTATATTCAAAGCATCTGACATATTTTATTATTATATCACATCATAAGCTGAAAGTCAATCACTCACCGAGCTTTCTGACGTATATCGAAAACAATTAATTTATATATTCTGCAAAATATATTTCAGCCACGCTGCCAGACCGGCACCATGCCTGAACTCTCCCGAACTAATCAGTTTTTCCAGCTCAGCTTTCTCTACAACTTCGTATGTTATAAATTCTGTCGGTTCTTTTTTTGTTTCATTCTTTGCTGTGCATTTAGCGTAAAACAAATAAATTTTTTCATCTGTTGCTCCGAAGGACGGATAAAATTCACCAAGACTCTTAATTTCATCAACTATAAATCCCGTTTCTTCCCGTATCTCCCTGACAGCAGCCTCTTCCGGCAATTCACCTTCATCTATAATCCCCGCAGCAAACTCATATGACCACGCTTTGATTGGATAACGGTATTCCTTTAAAACAACAAAGCCCTTCTCTGTTTCAATTATCGCACATATTCCCGGTCCGATTTTGACATATGAATATATTACATTCTGCTGATTAATTTTTAATTTATCTTCAACAATTTCAAATCTTGAAGCTTTTATCGTTTCACCGGAAATCACTTCAAATAATTCTGTCTGCATACAAGTTCCCCTATCTTTGTTTTACATCATAGACAAACACTTCATACACTCCTTAAACGTACGAAAGTATTGACTCAAATTCACCCACAAGCTTATATTCATTATTTTGTGCCGGAATAAATATGCTGCTTCCCTTTGAAAATTCCGTCACTGTATCACCCAGCTCAACTCTGCCGCTTCCATCTGTTATGATTAACGAATGAAAGCTTTTATCCGATATTTTAACTGCTATTTCTCCGTTGCCGCTTAACTTTTCTACCGTAAAATATTTGCATGACGCCAAAACACCGTCTTTTATATCCTTCAGCGGCGGTGCCGGATACAGATTTGAAACATCAAGCGCCTTTTCAATATGAAGCTCCCTCGGCTTGCCGTCAGCACCTCTGCGGTCATAGTCATAAACACGGTATGTGGTATTGGAATTCTGCTGCACCTCGCATATGAGAATACCCGAGCATATAGCGTGTATTGTACCTGCCGGGATAAAGAAAACATCGCCCTTATGCACAGGTACTTTATTCAGGATTTCAAGCAATGTGTTGTTTTTAATTCTTGCTTCAAATTCGTCTTTGGAAATTTCACAATTCAGTCCGTAATAAAGGAATGCATCTTCATCACAATCTACAATATACCACATTTCCGTTTTGCCGTATTCCCCCTCAACTCTGAGTGCATATTCATCATCAGGGTGAACCTGTATTGAAAGATTATCCTTTGCGTCTATAAGCTTTATAAGAATAGGAAACATATCGAATGCCGCTGCATTTGAACCCAAGCATTCAGCACCATTTGATTTTATGTATTCCGACAAGCTCATACCCTTGAATTCCCCAT
>CAYMCT010000161.1:0-3981 GCA_964389075.1 uncultured Lachnospiraceae bacterium | reverse complement strand
AAGCTGTTCGTTAAAGGTCTTTGCAACATTAACCGCATCCTGACCTGTCATCGAGTCTACAACGAGCAGTATTTCGCTGGGGCTTGTTTCACTCTTTATATCTGCAAGCTCCTGCATCAATTCTTCGTCAATGTGAAGTCTGCCGGCCGTATCGAGGATTACCGGATTATTACCGTGGATTTTAGCATATTTCACAGCCTCTTTTGCAATCTCTACCGGACTTATATCTGTACCCATAGAGAACACAGGCATATTTATCTGCTTACCCAGAACCTCAAGCTGCTTAACAGCCGCCGGACGGTAAACGTCACACGCAACCATAAGCGGACGCTTGCCCTGCTTTGAAAGATGAAGTGCAAGCTTGCCGGTTGCTGTTGTTTTACCTGCACCCTGTAGACCGCACATCATAAATACGGTTGGTGGATTTGGTGAAAACATCAGTCCTGCCGCCTCGCCGCCAATCATTTCTGTGAGCTCATCGTTTACAATCTTTACGAGCTGCTGTGACGGAGTAAGTGATTCAAGAATTTCGGCACCGAGTGCCTTTTCCGATACCTTGTTTACAAATTCTTTTACTATCTTAAAGTTAACGTCAGCCTCAAGAAGTGCCAGCTTAATTTCACGCATGGCTTCTTTTATATCTTTTTCATTCAGCTTACCTTTGCCTCTGAGCTTTTTGAATACGCCCTGAAGCTTATCGCCTAAACTTTCAAAAGCCACTTGCCGCAACCCCTTTCGGACTAAATTATTTCAGATACAGAGTTTATAAGCTCCGCAAGTCTTGTGCGTTCGTCACAGTCAGACATAGCTTCCACTATGCTTTTCATCTCCTGTAAGCCGGAGCTGATTTTGCTGAATCTTGAAGCAAGTCCAAGCTTTTCTTCAAAATCACGCAAATGCTTTTCGCCCTGTTTCAGAAACGCCATAACTCCCTGACGGCTTATTCCCATATCCTCGGCAATCTCTGCAAGAGATAAATCCTGGTTGTAGTATCCGTCAAGTGCTGAGGCTTGTTTTTCGGTTAATAATCCTCCGTAAAAGTCCAACAAAATCACCAGCTTCAAATCTTTAGCCATAAAACATCATCTCCGCTGTAAAGTAATTTTGATTTACATTTGATATTCTACACTATTTTTAGCGTATTGTCAATACCTTTGCAATAAAAAATATCAGCTGTTTGCTGATATTTTTTGTATAATTTTCACCAATTCGTCATAGGTTACAAGTCTGTTTATAACATCAAGCAGCATATTTGCCGAAAGCTTTGCCGGCACGCCAAGCTCGCCCGCAAGCTTTTGCCTAAGCATCTGCGAATCTTTCCCGCCCGAAAGACCGAGCATATACAAATCCGATTTCGTGACATCGCCTTTTATGCCGTCGTCGCTTATATCGTCTATCGTACACCCTGCCTCACGCAGTGCGTTTATGATTACATCTTCGCTCATACCCTCAACGCCGAGCAGCCCTTCTGCTGATGCAGAACGCTTTCGCCGTTCCACACCCACAATATCAGGTACATATGCGTGCTTAACGGTTCCGCCTGCCGCCTTCTGCTTTACAAAATTGCGTATCCGCAGACCGGCGGAATCGGAGTCTGTAAGAATAACAATTCCGGTGGTTTCAGCCATACGCACAATCGTTTTGATAAAATCCTCGTTTGTGTATACAGCAAATCCGTGTGTTGTTATAATAACCCCGTCAATGAAGCCGGAAAGCTTGATTTTGTCGTAGTTACCCTCGACCACTATTGCTTCTTTTATTTTATACATACTGTTTTACTCATCATCTTCTACAGGCTTAACTTCAGGTACCTCTACATAATGAATAGAGTTAATAATTCCTTCTGCTATACCGGTAGCAACCTTGTTCTGATAGTCATCACTGCACATCTTTTCAAGCTCATCTTCGTTTGAAATAAAGCCGACCTCAAGCAGAATTGCAGGCATATTTGACTTTCGAATAACCGCCCAGTTTGCCATTCTTACACCGCGGTCACTCGACTTCATATACTTGAGCATACCCTCCTGAATATTCTCGGCAAACTCCTTGCTTGTTATTCCGTAAGAATCATCGTTATTCTCCTCGGAATAATAGGTCTCTGTTCCGTGTGCCTCTGTGGCAGCTGCTGAATTTATATGTATGCTTACGAACAATGCACAGTTCTCTTCGTTCGCCTGCTCGGGACGTTCCGAAAGTGACGGAAGTGTATCGCCGGTTCGTGTCATACTCGTCGAATAACCGTTCGCTTCAAGGATTGCTTTTACCTTTTTGGTTATGGACAATGTAAGATCCTTTTCATTTATCTTCTCGCCGTCAAGCTCACCTATAGCTCCCGGGTCAGAGCCGCCGTGACCGGCATCAAGCATAATTACTTTTTTTGCATCCTCTGCCGATGCCTTTGTTATGCCTTTTGCATAGCTTGAGTTTGCTGCTGATTCACCAGTTTTATCCGATGATGAAGAGCTTTCCGTTGTCTTATCAGAAACTACACCCGTTGTTTCAACTGTAATCTTTACTATATTGTTTTCCTCAAACTTTACCGTATATTCTTTCAGATTCTCAACATCGACAACGATTCTTGTACGCTCCTCGTCAACGCCTGTTCTTACCGAAGTTATACCTTTACCTTTTATCTTGATTGTTTTATCGCCGCCGTCATAGCCCATGCCCTTGAAGTCAACAACAACACGTTCAGGGTTCTTGAGCGAGAAATACGAAACCTTACCAACCGCACTCTTATCGCAGGTTGCGGTAATTACAAGCTTTTTACTTGAAGCAAGCTCCGTATCAATATCCAATATCTCCGCCGATTCCACAGGCACCGCCGTTGGGTTTGCTGTCGGCGTTGGAGTCGGAGCCTCTGTAGGCTTCGCAGTTGGAGCCGGTGTTGGTTCAGAGGTCGGAGCCGGTGTCGATACCGGCGTTGGAGCCGGCGTTGGTTCAGAGTCTGCTGACGTTATGGAAATAAGACCCTTTTCACCATTGAAATCGACTGCCATACCCGCTGTTTCACTTATAAATCTTACAGGTACCATCGTTTTGGTAAGTCCGCCCGGCTTGTTTATGAGCTTTGGCACTACACCGTCAGGAATAGCAACAGATCTCCCGTTTACATACGCACGATTATCGTTTATATTCATCCGTATGTATGTCTGTTGATACTGAATTTCAACACAACGTGTTTCAGTGGTATAATCTACCTTTGCGCCAAGCTCCTCGAATATCTCACGGACAGGCACAAGTGCATGGTCGTTAAAAATAATCGGCTCCATTGCTGATGATATCTGTTTTCCATTCACAAACAAAGAGTAAACAGAACCCGTGTACAGATGTGTACCGCCGTCATAGCAAATCTGTATACCTGCCGCATTTGCAGGTATCGCAGTTGCAAATAACACAGTAATCAGCACCGCAAAAAACAGTTTTATACGTTTCACTATTACTTCTCCCTTCTTTATTAATCCTATACCCTTTTAATTTACCCTTTATCCTTCATATGAGATTCCGAAATGATCATATGCCAACTTAGTTGCAATTCTGCCCCTTGGTGTTCTTGATATAAATCCAAGCTGAAGTAAATACGGCTCGTAGACATCTTCTATTGTATTTGCTTCCTCACCGATGGTAGCAGCCAGAGTGTCAAGCCCGACCGGACCGCCGCCGAAATTTTCTATCATTGCAAGTATCATACGGCTGTCGATATTATCAAGACCAAGCTCGTCCACTTCCATACGTTTGAGTGCCATATCGGCAACCTCGTATGTAATTACACCGTTTGCCTTTACCTGAGCAAAGTCACGTACTCGCTTTAAAAATCTGTTTGCAAGACGAGGTGTACCTCTTGAACGTGATGCAATCTCTGCCGCACCGTCGTGGTCAATAACCACCTCCAGAAGCCCGGCACTTCTCTCTACAATCTGCGTAAGCTCCTCTGTGCTGTAAAGCTCAAGCCGGCTTATTACACCGAAGCGGTCACGTAGC
>CAYMCT010000160.1:0-4039 GCA_964389075.1 uncultured Lachnospiraceae bacterium | reverse complement strand
CATCAGTAGCAAAGAAGGCAGGCTATGAGCAGATAGCAGAGCTTTTCCTAAAGACTGCAGAGAATGAAAAGGAGCACGCAAAGCTTTGGTTCAAGGCTTTGGGCGAGCTTGGTACTACAGAAGAAAATCTTCTTCACGCAGCAGAGGGCGAAAATGCAGAGTGGACAGATATGTATGACCGTATGGCGAGAGAAGCAGAGGAAGAAGGCTTCATCGAGCTTGCAGCTCAGTTCAGAGGTGTTGCTGCAATTGAAAAGGCGCACGAGGAGCGTTACCGTGCATTATTGAAGAATGTAGAGATGAAAGAGGTTTTTGAAAAGAGTGGCGTTCAGGTTTGGGAGTGCAGAAACTGCGGTCATGTCGTAGTTGGAACAAAGGCGCCTGAGCTTTGCCCGGTATGTAAGCACCCACAGGCAGACTTTGAAATTAAACCAATGAACTATTAATTGATTTTCAAAAAGGGCGAAAGCCCTTTTTGCTTTGCTGTAATTAAAAAAAGTCATACGTTTATTGAAAACATATTGCAAAATTATAAATATTGGTGTATACTTGAATTAGCAAAGCAAACAGGAGGTGGCATATGGACGGTATTAACATTTTATGGCTTGTGTCGGTTATAGGATTTATAATTCTTGAGGCATCGACATATCAGCTTGTATCTATCTGGTTTGTGTTCGGAGCGATAGGCGGACTGATAGCATCGCTGTGTGAAGTGAATTTCTATTGGCAGATGGTGATATTCCTTGGAATATCAGTAATTTTGCTTTTGGTACTGCGTCCGGTCTCAATGCGACTTATCAAACAACAGGATTTTAAATCCAATTCCGAGGGACTGATAGGCAAGACTGTGCTTATAACAGAGGATGTAAGCAACATCAAAGGTACCGGTCAGGGAAAGGTTGACGGAATGGTATGGACTGTAAGAGGGGAAACGGATGAGCCTATACAGTCGGGAGAAACAGTAAAAATCAAAAAGATTGAGGGAGTTAAGCTGATAGTTGAGAAGCTTGGCTGAATGAAAGGAGTAAACACATATGGGAATAATTATAATTTTATTAATAATATTGATTGTTGTACTTATATCAAACATCAAGATAGTACCGCAAACCAATGCATATATAATCGAAAGATTCGGAGGTTATATGACAACTTGGCAGGTTGGCTTGCATATTAAGCTTCCTTTTATAGACAGAATTGCGAAGAAGGTTACTTTAAAAGAGCAGGTAGTCGATTTCCAGCCGCAGCCGGTTATTACAAAGGATAATGTAACAATGCAGATAGATACGGTTGTTTATTATCAGATTACCGATCCGAAGCTATACGCATACGGTGTTGAACGTCCGATGATGGCAATTGAAAATCTCACTGCAACTACATTGAGAAATATAATCGGTGACCTTGAGCTTGACGGAACGCTCACATCACGTGATACAATAAATACACGTATGCGTGCAATTCTTGACGAGGCAACTGACCCGTGGGGAATTAAGGTAAACCGTGTTGAGCTTAAGAACATTATGCCTCCTGCAGCAATTCAGGCAGCAATGGAACGTCAGATGAAGGCTGAACGTGAAAGACGTGAAAACATCTTAAGAGCAGAGGGCGAAAAGAAGAGTGCAATCCTTATTGCAGAGGGTGAAAAGGAAAGTGCTATTCTCCGGGCAGAAGCTAAAAAGGAAACAGAAATCCGTGAGGCAGAGGGTAAGGCACAGGCAATTATCGAGGTACAGAAGGCTGTCGCAGAGGGTATCAGACTTATTAACGAAGCAGACCCGAAACAGGGTTATCTTACAATTAAGTCGCTTGAAAGCCTTAACGCACTTGCAGACGGTAAATCAACAAAGATTGTAGTACCGTCAAACCTGCAGGGACTTGCAGGTCTTGCAACCTCGCTTACTGAAATAGTAAAGACTGACGAAACTTAAATAAAAAATCCACTCAATTAATTTTGAGTGGATTTTTAGATTATACCATTTCTGCTACGAGCATATTCATATCGTACATTCCTGCCGGTTTGCCGACCATAAATTTGCCTGCCTTTATTGCACCTACAGCAAATACCTCTTTACTTGCTGCGTGGTGCGAAAGTTCAATTACTTCGTCATTGCCTGCAAATATAATCTCGTGGTCGCCAACAATTGTGCCGCCTCTTACTGCGCTGATACCGATTTCAGTACCTTTACGCTGTCTGCGTACACTGTGACGGTCGAACACGTATTCAGCAGGATAAGACAAGGTTTCGTCTATCGCATCTGCTATTGCAAGAGCTGTGCCTGAAGGTGCATCAATCTTTTTATTGTGATGTCTTTCCACAATTTCAATGTCGAAGCTGCCTTCCAAAAGCTTTGCTGCCTGCTTTGCAAGTGATATGAGCAGGTTAATACCAAGACTCATATTTGCTGAGAAAAATACAGGAACCTCTTTTGATGCTTCTGTAAGCTCTGCTTTTTGTTCTGCGCTGTAGCCTGTTGTTGCAAGAACAACCGGAGTGTTTGTCTTTTTGCAGTATTCCAGAACGCTGCTAAGACACGACGGATGCGAAAAGTCTATTACAACATCGGCAGTGCCGGTAAATTCTCCGATTGAATTGACAACCGGATATGGATTCTGTATTTCGGTGTTTATATCAACGCCGCATACAATTTCAACGCCCTCATCTTCTGATACAAGACGTGAAATTACCTGACCCATTTTTCCGTTACAGCCGTTCATTATTATTTTTGTCATGCTGTTTGTTCCTTTCAAAAAGCTTATATAAGGTTATATTTCTTCAAAGCTTCCTTCAATGTTTCAAGGTTAGCACCTTCCATCTCAACAAGCGGTAAACGGAGGTTGCCAACATTCTTGCCCATAAGTCCGAGTGCTGTTTTAACAGGAATCGGGTTAACCTCAATAAACAGTTTGTTTGCAAGGTCAAGATAATCGAGCTGCATCTTTGTAGCCTTTGCGCAGTCACCGTCTAAGTACGCCTGACACATTTCGTGTGTTTCTTTAGGGAGCACGTTTGCAAGAACCGATATAACACCCTTACCACCAAGTGACATTACAGGAACTATCATATCGTCATTTCCTGAATAGATGTAAAGCTCAGGAACCTCTGCTGCAACCTGTGCTGTATATGAAATGTTGCCGCTTGCTTCCTTTATAGCAACTATGTTATCAATCTTTGCAAGCTCCTTGAGTGCGTCAATTGAGATTGAAAGACCTGTTCTTGACGGTACGTTATAAAGAATAATCGGGATATTTACAGCATTCGCAATTGCACTGAAATGTGCAACAAGACCACGCTGTGTTGTCTTGTTGTAGTACGGTGTCACCTGCAAAAGTCCGTCTGCGCCAAGTTCCTCTGCTTTCTTTGAAAGCTCAACTGCGTGTGCAGTTTCATTTGAACCTGTACCTGCAATAACCGGAACTCTGCCTGCTACCTTTTTTACTGTATATTCGATTGCGGCAAGATGTTCTGCATCCGGCATTGTCGATGCTTCGCCCGTTGTGCCGCAGATAATGATAGAATCAGTACCCTCTGCAATCTGCCATTCAATAAGCTCGCCTAAAGCATCATAATTTGTTTTGTTTCCATCGAACGGTGTTACTATAGCAACACCAGAACCTGTAAACGGTAATTTTTTCATAGCAATTTATTCCTTTCTAAAAATATTCTATCACATTAAATTTTATATAGAATTTAGTCCATATAACCTTTTGCTGTAAGTAACTCTGCCAACAATACAGCGCCGCCTGCAGCACCTCTTAATGTGTTGTGGCTCATTGAAACCATTTTATAATCATACTGTGTTGATTCTCTCAAACGTCCGCATGATATTGCCATACCACCGTCGATCTCACGTGCAGTCTTAATCTGCGGCTCTGTCGGAGCATCTGCCTCTGTCGAAACATAGATGAACTGCTTTGGTGCGTGCGGAAGCTCAAGCTCCTGTGGAACACCCTTGTATTCTCTCCACATATTTTCGATTTCTTCAACTGACGGTTTATTTACACCGTCCTTGAACTTGAAGAATATTGCTGCTGTGTGTCCGTT
>CAYMCT010000159.1:0-4067 GCA_964389075.1 uncultured Lachnospiraceae bacterium | reverse complement strand
GATAGGCGGGTTTTTGTTGGATGATGAACCATATGAAATAATGCTAATGAAAAAATTATGTAATTAGCCGGAGGTAACAACTATGTTACAAGCAAATACAAAGAATGTTCTTGAATATATAAAAGAAAAGTATGATGTTGAGCCTGAGTTTTTATGGATGAACAGTCCTGATACAGCTGCAATACGCCATAACGGAACTAAGAAATGGTTTGGGGCACTTATGATGCGTCTGTCAAAAACAAAGCTGGGCATTGATTCTGATGCTAAGGTGGATATTCTGAATTTGAAATGTGACCCGATGCTGATTTATTCGCTTGTGGATAATGTAAGATATTTCAGAGGATATCATATGAATAAAGAGCACTGGATTTCAGTGGCTCTTAACGGTACAGTACCGTTGGCTGAGGTATGTAGCTTGATTGATATGAGCTACAGTCTGACAAGTAAAAAGAAGAAAAGAGGATGACTTAAATGACAGAAAAAGACAAATTGCATACAGGTGATTTATATTTACCTAACGGTGATGAGATAATGAAAGAACAGCTTGAATGTCTTGACAAGCTGTATGATTTTAATATGACACGCCCTACGGAGCTTGAAAAGCGTGGAGAACTGTTGAAAGAAATGTTTGCAGAGATTGGTGAGGACTGTTACATAGAGCCGCCACTTCATACTAATTGGGGCGGGCATCATGTACATTTCGGAAAGAATGTTTATGCAAATTTTAATCTTACGTTGGTTGATGATACACATATTTATGTCGGAGACTATACAATGATCGGACCGAACGTAACAATAGCAACAGCAGGTCATCCCATTCAGCCTGAGCTTCGCAGGCAGGGGTATCAGTATAATTTTCCTGTACACATCGGCAAAAACTGCTGGATTGGTGCAGGTGTAATTATAGTTCCGGGTGTTACAATAGGTGATAATACTGTGATTGGTGCAGGCAGCGTTGTAACAAAGGATATTCCGTCTGATGTTGTAGCTGTTGGTAACCCGTGCAGAGTTCTGCGTGAGGTGAACGAGCACGATAATGAATATTATTTTAAGGATAGAAAGATAAATCTCTGAATTAACAAAACTTAAACATTTCTATAACTTTTTCTAAACAATACGGCAGTATAATGAAGTCACAATAAAACAAGGAAAGAGGTAATGGAAATGAACAACGATAAGGAATTTTTAGTACAGAAAATACGTACACAGTATACCGAAAAGGGAATTACTCAGCTTGATGTGTTAAAGGCACTTGACGCAAGAGTAAAACAGCCTGCAAAATTGTTTGCATATATTTTCGGCATTGTCGGCTCGCTTGTAATGGGCTGGGGTATGTGTCTTGGAATGAATGTTATGGAACAGGGTACATATTACGGTGTTACAATAGGTGAGAATATGATGTTGCAGGGCATAATTATAGGTCTTATAGGTATATTTATGGTTTCTGTAAATTATTTAATTTACAGCCGTATTCTGGCATCACGCCGTAAAAAATATGCTGATGAGATTGTAAGTCTTAGTGATAAAATTCTGGAGGGTTAATAGTGATGAAAAATTTCTTAAAAAAGGCATTCGGAGATATGAAAGAAAGTGCAAAGGCACAGCATGAGGTTGATAAAGCGAATTTTAATGCAGTGAAGGCAGAATCAAAAGCGTTTTTTGAAGAAGCAAAGATGATGGGCAGTACAGAACGACGAAAAAATGCAGAGCAGGCACAGCGAAATGAACAGCTTGCAGAGGCAGCTGAAAGAATTAAGGCTGCAAATGAACGTATTAAAGCAGCAAAAGAGGAGCGTATATAAATTTACGCTCTTTTTTAAAACAGAAACAAAACTTTAACAACTCTGTGTTATATTAAATAAAAATACGGTAGGAGGGTATGTTTATGTTTCAGATATTGGTAGTAGAAGATGATATAGATCTGAACCGCTCGGTGTGTTCGTTTTTGAACCGGCACGGATATAAAGCAACAGGCTGCACCAATGCCGATGATGCATATGATGCAATGTATGAAAATATGTTCGATGCTATAGTATCGGATATTATGATGCCCGGAACAGACGGGTTTGAGCTTGCAGAAACAGTGCGAAGTCTTAATGAGGAAATACCGATACTGTTTATGACTGCACGTGACGATTTTGCATCAAAGCAACGTGGGTATCGGGTAGGAATTGATGACTATATGGTTAAGCCTGTTGAGCTTGAAGAAATGTTTTTACGCATAGGTGCGTTGTTACGGCGTGCAAAGATTGCGTCAAGCAGAAAGCTTGTAATCGGTAAATTTGCAATGGATGTTGACGAGCATACAGCGTATCTTGACGGTGAAGAAATTTCGCTTACACGCAGAGAGTTCAATATTTTATATAAGCTGTTGTCGTATCCGAAAAAGACCTTTACACGTACACAGCTTATGGACGAGTTCTGGGATGCTGATACCGAATCAAGTCCTCGTACTGTTGATGTGTATATGACAAAGCTTCGCAGTAAGCTGTCAGGCTGTGATGATTTTAAGATTGCCACTGTTCACGGATTAGGTTATAAGGCGGTGTTGGAATGAAAAATGATTCCGGATTTCGTAAGGTGTTAAGAGCGGTTTGTCATTATGCGGTATTTTTTATGTTTGTTGCTGCTGTAATAACCTGCTGTATGCTGCTGTTTCTTGAAACGATGGATATAACTCTGACAAAGGAAAAAATACAGCTTGCGGCGAAGCTGACATTTATAAACGTAGCGTTTATAAGTCTGATATGCACGGTGCTTGATTCGCTGAGAAGAAAAGTGACTGTTGACATACCGATAAAAAAGATTACAGATGCATCAGAGCGGATAATAAACGGCGATTTTACTGTGCGCATACCTAAGCTTTACTCGGACTATAACGAAGCCGGACTTAATAAGGTTATTAATTGCTTTAATAAAATGGCAGAGGAGTTATCGGGCACAGAAACTTTGCGGAACGATTTTATTGCAAATGTATCGCATGAGCTGAAAACACCGCTTGCCGTAATGCAAAATTATGGCACGATGCTGCAGCAGAATAACCTATCCGACGCTGAACGTGAAGAATATGCAAAGGCTGTTACAGATTCGTCCTGCAGGCTTGCAGAGCTGATTTCAAATATTCTGAAGCTTAACAAGCTTGAAAATCAGCAGATTTTTCCGGTAAAGCAAAAATACAATTTAGGCGAACAGCTTTGTGAGTGTATGATTTTATTTGAGGCTTTATGGGAAAAGAAAGACCTCAGAATAAATGTAGAAGTCGAGGAAGATGTATATGTTGAAACCGATGCGGAGTTAATGAGTCTGGTATGGAATAACCTGATTTCAAATGCGGTTAAGTTTACCGGACAGGGCGGAAGCGTCTCATTACAGCTAAAAACCGACAATGGGTATGCAATAGTGAGCATATCTGATACCGGCTGCGGAATATCGAAAGATACCGGTACGCATATATTTGACAAGTTTTATCAGGGGGATACATCGCACAAAACACATGGCAACGGGCTTGGTCTTGCTCTTGTAAAAAGGATTATTGATATTACGGGCTCGGATATTTCCGTTATAAGCGAAGTAGGCAAGGGCAGTACGTTTATTATAAAAATAAAAAGGAGTTAAATGAAATGGAAAACGAGATTTTTAACTATAACTATTCTGCAAAGGAGCAGGAGGAAATAAATAAAATCAGGGCGAAGTATGTTTCAAAAGAGCCGGATAAGATGGAACGGCTCAGAAGGCTTGATGAGAGTGTGACAAAAAAGGGAACAATCTGTTCGTTGGCTCTGGGAATTGTGAGTGTGTTAATTATGGGTGCCGGTATGAGCTGTTGTATGGTTTTTGCGGAAGCTTGGTTTGTGCCGGGTATTATTATCGGCATAGTCGGAATTATTGGCGTGTCACTTGCATATCCGCTCTATAACAGTATAACCGAAAAGGAACGGAAAAAAATAGCACCTGAAATTATTCGGTTGACTGATGAACTTATGAAATAATTACAATGTATAAATGTGTTACAGAAATAACTCTGTGGCACATTTTTTTCGTTACTATTTGTTATTGAAAATTCAGGA